>JABXGS010000038.1 GCA_016550425.1 archaeon | reverse complement strand
TTTAGGGAGTGCGCATGCATTTTGCGTGATTGCGTAAATTTGATTGGATGCCCTCACTTCAATTTGAGTACCAGGAAGTTTGCGTTCCGCATCAAATAGCAGTGCTAATTCTGATTGTGTCGATATAAGGGGGGTTAGGGTTTGTGCAGAAACATAGAGATCGGCAGGAACTAGAAGAAACGGTTTCTGTGGGGAAAGGTGTGGGATAGCCGCCTTTAAGGAATGAAGAGGCCCCTTAGACCATTCAGGGGCAAAGATGGGAACTAAGGATGCAGAACAAGGCAGATTAGTAAGGAAGCGCTGTATCTGCTCGGCTTCATAGCCTACTGTGACGAATATGTGAGAACACCCTGCCTCGGTCAAAGCGGCAATGAGATACTCGAGGAGTGGTCGATTAGCTACAGGAAGAAGAGGTTTGGGAAGAACCGTGGTTAGGGGGTGAAAACGCGATCCGCGTCCACTAGCGAGAATAATGACCTTCAATGACTGATCCTCGAACAGGTTTTAGGCTAGGATGTCTCTTACATTAGCGGTGGTATCAGAAAAATGACTAGGCGCCAAGTGATAAACCCAGAAAACCCCGATGTTCGCATCATTGGAGAAGTTGCAACTCTTATTAAAACCGGCCACATCGTCGTTCTTCCCACAGATACTGCCTATGGATTAACCGGTGACCCCTCCAATGCTGAAGTGGTCCACCGGATCCTCGCTGCTAAAGAAAGGGAGAAAAAACTTGGAATGCCACTCCTTGCAGCGAACCTACAGCAGGTCCGAGACCTGGCCATTCTTTCCCCTCTGGCGGAAGCTGTTGCAGCTCAAGTTTGGCCCGGCGCGGTAACATTAGTCGTCTCTGCCCGTCAGAGGTTTCCTCATGGAATTTTAGGTCCAGAGAATTCGCTTGCAGTTCGGATTCCCAATCACCCTGTGCCCCTCAAAGTAATTCAGACAACAGGATTCCCGATCATTGGTACCAGCGCGAATAAGTCGAATATGGCCAGTCCACGAACTGCCGATGCAGCTGCCACCCAATTATCAAATTTGGTCGATTATATTCTAGATGGAGGTCCCACGCAGTATTCAGCTGACTCCACCATCGTGAATTTTACCCTTGACCCGCCAGAAATTATCCGTGAAGGCGCCGTATCACGCATAGAAATCAACCGCATACTAAAAATCGGCACTGAATCGCAATGAGTTATTCGACGTGAGTGGTTCCTGAACACTTAAAAAAGGAAGCGTGCACCCTTGAGCCGTATGCTGTCAATCAATGATGAATTCAACTTGTTATTATCATGTCGCCGATTCCAAGAAGCCGAAAGCTGTCAGGAACTTCGACGCATAATTGATGAAGAACCCGAAATAGGAGTAGTGGAACGGTGTAAACTCACAGGGATTACGTGCTTAGTGGTTGCCAAAGTAGACGGCGACCCCCATGCCTTTGCCACTCGAGTTGGGGAACGTGTGCGGAAAATGCCCTGGATTGTCCGCGATTTGTTGAAGATTCATCCGATTGATCTTGTTGTTGACAGCACTGTCAAAGCAATTCGTAAGGGCAGCAAAGAATTGGCGAAACAAATGACAAAAACAGATACGTTTCGCATTAATCTCAATCGCCGGGATACCGACCTGGATCGGGATAAACTCCTCCATGAAATCGCTATCCAATTTCCTGGAAAAGTCGATTTGGAAAAATATGACTGGATAGTCGCAGTAGAAATATTGGGACCAGTGACCGGTCTTGCGTTGCTCCGCGAAGAAGAAATTGTGACGCTACGTCGACCCTAGCGTGTGATAGCAAGAAGGGCGCATCGATCGAAGACAAGTTTTTGTAAGGCCTGTTTGCGTGCAGCAGATTTCTTGGATGGACAGATTGCTTCTAGTTCAGCGGCGGATATATCGAAGTTGTCTTGAATAGCCTGTGCTTTTTTATCGGTGTCGACTTCCAACACCGCGGGGTCATCGGTTGCTTCTGTGAGCTGTAAAAACTTGTGGTAGGCGGATTCGAGTGTTGATTCTTTGGTATTTACCAGCACACCCCCAAGACGTCGTGTAGAGTTGGAAATCCCCAGGATTTCAAGAGCCTGAGAGATTTGCCGCTGGGCTGCGGCAAAGCGTAGAATTTCCATTTGGTGGGTGGAAGCCCTATTGGTCTGGGTATTGAAGGCAGAAAAGGCGTGGATAGTGGCAAAGAGCAAATGATCAGTCCCAGCGACATAATCAGCGTCGACTAAAAGGAAAGTTAAACCTGGGGTGAAAGCGATTTGTTTGGTTAGATCAATAATGGCTTCGGGAAGCAGAGGACGAGTTAGGGTACACCCAAAGATTCCTACTTGATGACGGGAGGACCCGACGGTCACTTCCTGCATGATGAGAGGAGCCATTTGACACTTTCACCTGAGTTGTATATGTATCTGTACTGTTAGAAGGGGAAGCCCCAGAAAAACCAATCTGGTAGCAGAAATGGGAATTGAATGCGAAGGATGAAGGCAACATACAATGCGAAAATAAGAGCCAAAGTTGTTAGTAGCATTAGTCCGTAATCGCGTTTTCGAAGGCTTAGTTCGTAAAGACTGGTTCTGGTAACATTAGATCCAAACGCACGAGATTCTAGGCTCTCAGCGACTTGGAGGGCCCTGCGAATGGAACTGACGATGATGGGGATTAAGATGGGGATGTAATTGCGAACTTTTTGGAGGATATTGCCCCGTTCTAATTCGAGGCCCCGAGACATTTGGGCATCGCGGATAGTTTCTGTTTCCGTCGCGATAGTCGGAACGTAACGAACAGCCATAGAGAATGCAAAGGCAAACTCGTAGGGAATACGCATTTTGATGAGGGCGAGGGCGAAATCATCCGGGTGGACGGTAAGGAAGAAGAGGGAGAAGGCAGTCATAAGGACCACTAGCCGTAAAACAGTGGATACGGCAAAGGAGAAGGAAATGAAGAAAGAGTTTATGATTAGAATAAAGCCGGCAAGATAGGCTAGTCCTTGCAGGCTTTTCGCCCATTGGCGAGTAGACCTTGCCTTGAGAATAAAAGGAAGCATAGCGAGGAGAACAAGAAGGAGGGGGATGATTTGGAGGAAAAGCATTCCGATGATTGAGAAGCCTATTGCCATGATGAAGGTAGTTCGAGGATCGAGGCTGTGCATGAAGGTGTCTTTTTGTTTGAACCGGAATGCTTCAAAGATTGCAGCCATACTTTGTTCACCTCCGACTCCGTATTAGTTGATTAACGGCTTCCGCCGCTTCAGTAATTGTAGTAACGCTGGTGGGAAATTGGGGAAATTGTTCGGCGAGTTTATGGGCAAATTGGGTGAGTTGTGGTGGGAGAAGACGGGCGCGATCTAAGATGTGCGGATTACTTAGAATCTGGTGTGGAGAACCATCAGCAATTAATTGTCCTTTGGAGAGTATGAGAAGGCGGTCCACGGCTTTTACTGCGAATTCCACATCATGGGTAACAAGTAATAAGATATGTTGTGGGTCTCTGAAGGACGCTATAAAATTGAGAAGCTTTTCCTTTTGTAGTGCATCTTGAGCCTGCGTGGGTTCATCCAAGATAAGGATTTTCGGTTCAACACAGAGAACAGAAGCTAAGGCTAACCGTTTACGTTCACCCCCACTTAATAGAAAGGGAGATTGATCTTTGTAACGGGTGAGTTCAAATAAATCCAAATACCGTGCTACACGTGCGGCAATCTCGTCTTTAGGAAAGTCGAGATTTCGTAAGGCAAAGGCAATTTCAGCTTGTAATGTATCGGCAAAGAGCTGATGATCAGCATTTTGAAATACAAAGCCCACTTGTCTCGCGAGCTGTGCTGTTGATGTCTCCCGTGTATCACGGCCATCAATGTAAACGGCGCCGGTGGTGGGTTTGAGCAGCCCATTGATATGTTTCACCAGTGTTGTTTTTCCTGCCCCATTTTCACCCATAAGACCAATAACTTGTCCTGGTGCTAGCTCGAGATTTAAATTGCGAAGGACAGGGATTCCCGATTCATATTCGAAGCCGACATTATTGAAAAGAATCATCGCCGCACCTCCTTTAGAATTGCAGCAATGGCTTCTTCGACAGAAAGTGGCGTTGTTACACGAATTTGGGGGGAATTGATTTGTTTGGCCAATTGAATCGTACTCGGAACAGCTACGCCAATTTGGGAAACCCGTGGATTGTTAAAGACCTTGCTGGGCGGTCCTTTAGCTATCAGTTTGCCTCTATCAAGAACAAGGAGTTCTTGGATAAGGGGTAAAACGAGTTCCAATCGGTGTTCAATAAGTAAGACGGTGAGTTGCATTTCTTGATTTAGCTTGGCGATAAGGGAGAGTATTTCATAAGCGGATAAGGGATCAAGATTTGCTGTGGGTTCATCTAATACCAGAATATCCGGTCTCAGCGCCAATACCGCGGCTATTGCCACGCGTTGTTGTTCACCCCCAGATAGCTCATAGGGAGCTTTATCGCGGAGTTCTTCGAGACGATGTTGACGAAGAAGCGTTTCAACGCGTTGGCGGATTTCATCGCGTGGAACCCCAAGGTTCTCTGGTCCGAAAGCCAATTCACGCTCGACAGTGGGAGCGATCAGCTGGTTTTCGGGGTTTTGAAAGACTAATCCCACCTTTTGGGCGAGTTCGTGGGCATGATGTTCCTGGGAATTCATACCCTGGACAAGAACTGCCCCCTCTAAGTTTCCGGGATGAAAATGGGGGATAAGCCCATTAAGACAACGGGCAAGGGTGGTTTTTCCGCAGCCACTAGGTCCGACTAGCCCAAAGAAGGCGCCGCGGGGTATAGAAAGTGTGATGTTGTCAAGTACCCTGGTTTCAGTCCCCGAATAAGTGAAAGAAAGTTGGTCAATTTCAATGCTCACACTTGGTCACCCATCAGCACCGTGATCAGAGGCCGGCTGAGATTGGGCATGATGCGCCTTTAGAGTTTTCCGGAGTAATTGGAGAGCGAGCCCCAACGCATGATCACTTGATGCAACACCGTTTGCCCCCGCTGCTGTAGGATGCCCCCCTCCAGCTCCTCCAATCATTTCGCCCAAGGGTTCCATGACATCTCGTGCGAGGTCAAGTCCCCGCTCTCGATTCACCGGGAGGGTTGACCGAGCACTAAGTCGAACTTCATTTTTCTTTGCAGCACAGGCAATGGCAATATCAGCCCCCAACCCTATCAGAGCGCGACAGGCACTAGCCTCATAAGACCGGATATTGGTTGCAGCGATGAGAAGGTCAAACTCATCATACACGACGATTCGCTGGGCTGCTTTCAACCGTGCGATGCGTTCGGATTTGTCGAGGGGGGTTGATAGGAGCTTCAGTACTTGGTCATAGTCAGCGCCAAATCGTAGTAAGGTGACAAAATTTTCAAAAGTGCTTTCTAAAGCAATATGAAAGTGCCGTGAATCATAAACGAGGCCACACGCTAATTGAGTTGCAGCATCCGCAGGCATCTCATGGGTACTTACCTGCCAAAGACGCAATATCAACTCAGCCGTCGAACGAATTTGATTGTCAAAAAGGAGATAATCCGCTAGTTGTGGAAGATCCTTGTGAGGAGCGTGATGATCCACACAAAATACCGTTACATCCTTACGCGGCAGATGTGGAGCCAGGTCCCCAATCTGCTCAAGATTATTCAGATCCAGTAATACAATAATTGAATGGTTGGCAAGCTCTTCAGCAGAGCCAATGGTGATGTCGAAGAACGTGGCCACATTGGTTGCGGAACGATTCAGGCTTTCTGCAAATATCTGAGTTGGGATTTTTGCTTCCAATTGTAAAAGGTGGGCTAATGCGGCGGCGCTACCAAGTGCATCAGGATCGGCACTTTGATGAAGAACCAATGCCACCGAGTCTTTAGTCTTCTCCAATAGGGTGGTAAGGAAGTGAGAAGGATTAAGTTGTTTCAAGGATTGTCCCGCCGTCGTTGAGATTGGAGTCAATGGCGGAATGTTTAGAGGGAGACTAGCCCGCCGGAGCGGCACCGGGTTGTCCAAGCATTCCTCGAAGGGTTTCTTGGAGCGTGTCGTATTGTTTTCGTAATTGGGCTTCTTGTTTTTCTAAGGATTGTACGCGCAGCTCAAGGGTCTCAATCTGCTCTTTCAGATTTTTAGTGGCTTTGGTCTTGGTTGTTTTGAAAAGCAGAGGACCGGAGGCTTGATAGATGACATTTTTTGTGGTTAATCCCTTAATTTGTTCTTGGGCATTCTTGGTCTCAGCTAATTGTTGTTTAATCTGAACCAGAAGCGCATTAACATATTGTAGGCTGTCTCGTGTTTGTTGCACTCGTACTAGCTGCTGACGAACACGAGGAGGAAGCTCTTCACCCATTTTTCTTCACCGTAAACTGGTGTACACCATCAGCCACCACATATAGGCGCGTTAGCGTTGTTGCTGCAGCGCGGAGGGCAGTAACATCCTGGGCGGCTAGGTGAAACACGATTGTATTTTGGTTGGACTTACTGTGAACCTTGACTCTTTTTGAATCTATCGACGCATATTCCGGTTCAAGAGCAGAGCCAATTACTTTCTGCTTATGCCGATCGTTGGGATGGAAGGCAATCGTGAGAGTGTAAGGAGAGGATTTCACCATCGTTTCAGTTCTCCTATGGGTCGGGTGAGAAAATGCTTTACCTTCATGGAAGGCCCGAGGAGTTTCGTTTCGTCGGTTGAGACAAAATCCATTGCTTTGTAGCGTGATAATGCCACGCGTAAGACGACAGTGTCAGTACGTATACTGGAGAGGTCGTCCCGAGTCGTACAGGAGACCATGAGAGCCTCAGCTAAAAGTTGGGCCTTAGGCCGGTCCGAGGGTTTGTCAGGAAGGACAACCAAGGTTTTGATGTTTCGTGATGGACTTGCTTCAGTCTCTCGGAGGAGTTGAGTAGACTTGATGATGATGGTGGGGGGAGAAAAGACCCAATTCTCCTCAGAAAGGGTGAGAAATCCTAATCGTCCAGGATTTCCATGAAAGGCACCAACAAGGAGGAGTCGAGTCGCGCCTAGCTCATGGGCTGCGTCACAGAATTCAGCAAAACCTTGTTTTCCACGGGTTATACGTGTGGAACCGGGTATAACTCGTACGAGTTCCTTAATGAAACTGCGAATTCGTTGGGTAGGCTTTCGAGTAGTTCCGAGGACAATCACTTTGTTCGCCGGCTAACTGCACGTTCACGAAAAGACCGGAGAATTTTCTGCGCATCTGTTGTGGGGGAATAAGCACCACCCGTAAAGGTGTGGCCACATTTCCGACAGCGCCAAATGCCTGTAGATAGTCGGCGTACCGCTTTAGTTTGACAATTAGGACATTTGTGCTTAGCCTTCATGTTAGCTTCAATCTTGGCGACGCGCTGACGCATAGTGACCCCATAACGAGCGCCAAATCGTCCTGCTGTTCCGGCTTTCTTAGTACGTCCCATGGAAATACTCACCTTTGGGGAAGCTGTTTTCGCATCTTTTTAACAATTTTGTTCGCACGTTCGACGCAATCTGTGACTTCCTGACGGCTGAAGGGGGTAGCTCCCCATTTTTGCATTGATACAACGGTATCGTCGCCATCAATAGCAATCGAAAGGCGGGCATCCATGACTCGTTCTTCATCAAGGTTTGGATCCGCGATAATGCTATCACCGATTTTAGCGAAGGTGATTGTCAGTGGTGGGGGTCCCATTTTGAGTGGAGTGGCGTCTTCCAGGATTTCTGCTTCACCTGCATCGGTTAATTTCACCTTGGGGACATTGGTTGAAAGCAATGCACTCACGGCAGCAATTGAAGCAACATCGATGAGATTACCATGATCTGCAAGAACATAGAGATCGACCATTACCAAGTATACATGTTCGCCGGATTTGATGCACAAATCAGCTCGATCTATAGCGCTCGAATGACGTATTCCTCGATCGACGACCCGAGCTAGTTCGATAGCTTGTTCATCAGGGGGACCCAATTCAAAGGTTGGTGAAGCAATCGGCGAGAGTTCTGAAGAAGTAATGACTACCCCTTCGTCCGGGGTATCCGGAAAGGGGTTTCCAACTTGAATCTTCACCCCTGCCATGACACGGCTTTCGCCTAACCAAGCCTCAGCCGAACCTTCAGCCTTCGTTATAGAATTTTGTTCTATTTTGATGGGACGAACATCATCAAATCCTCGCGCATCAATTCGTTTTCCTTCACGTAGTAGAGTTAAAATCTGCTCACGTTCAATTTCTGTAACTACATCCATGTTCAATCACTCCTTAGTTTTCGAGTCTTCGTCCTTTGTTTTCGAGCGTTTGCTCTTTTTCGTGGTCTTGGGTTTATCTTCCTTCTTTTCGGTTTTCGCTCGTTTCGCCCGCTTTTTAGGAGCCTTTGTTTCCTTCTCTGGTTCTCCTTCGTCCTTTTTGGGTGCTGTTTCTTCATCACCAATCTTATCTCTAATTTGAGCATATTTTTCAAGAAGCACAGCACGCTGCATTTCCTGGATTTGGTGAATGCCGTCTTCAGCTAGTCGAAGAGCTTCGGCAAACTCTGAAGTAGTCAATTTTCCATCCATTTGGAGAAGAGTAATTTCACCTCGGTCAGGAGCCATGGCCAATGGAACATCAGCCTCTCCGACTTTATCTTCAATATCACTCAAATCCAAAACCACTTTACCATCGATTTTCCCTGCTGCACAACCAGCTATGAGTCCTCGCATGGGAATACCTGCATCGGCTAAGGCTAAGGACGCTGCTGTGGCACTCGCACATCGAGAGCCTCCATCAGCCTCAAGAACCATGATGTAGACATCAACCACTGCCCGGGGATACATTTTCAGAAATAACATCGGTTCAAGTGCCTGACGGAGAACCATTGAGATTTCATGTTCTCGACGACTTGGAGCAGGGCGTTTACGATCAGATACTGAAAAGGTTGCCATTCGATAATTCACTCGGAGTAGGGCTCGATCTGATTGAGCCAGATGCCGCGGATGGAGCTCACGAGGTCCATAGACTGCAGCCACAATCTTATTTTTACCATGTTCAATGTATGCTGAACCATCTGCACGGCTAAGATAGCCGACTTGCAGTTTTATTGGCCGGAGTTCGTCGAGCTTGCGACCATCCTGGCGTCGACCCTTCGTGTCTATCAATGGCAGTTCTGCTTCAGTTTTTTTATCACTCATTCTTTTCACCATTTAATTCGGCAAGCTTTGCATTGATGAAGTCACGAACGCGATCAGTCAGCCCACTAGTATGAGCTTCGCGTTCAATTTGATGAATTGCTTCGACAGCAACATCCATTCGATTCGGATTCCCTTTCATCCACACCAAACCATTCTGTCCAACGACAATATCAATTTGAAGGTCAGATTTCAGCATGTTGATCATTGACCCTTTTCGACCAATCAGTCGAGGGACACGCGTGGGGACAATCTTCAAGAGTCTCCCACCACGAACTTTTCCAAGTCCGCGACCGAGGGTAGTAATAAGGGGATCCCGAGTTCGGTCTGCCGCTATGATTTCAGCGACCACCGTTTCACCAATATCATAATATCTTCGAAGATCTTCTTTTGCCCGTGCCGCATCACGTCGGGATAATGCATGTGTGGTGGGAAGCATTGCTGGATATGGACTATCAAAATCAACTAGCCATCCATTCAGTGTGACTTCCACAATTGTTCCAATGATGATGTCACGGGTTTTCGGTATGTATTGTCCCTTCAAAGGAACAACATAAACCGTTTTACCTTTCATCTTCGCCACACCAATAACTGAGGCGAACACTTTCTCTTGTTCCTTGTAAGCCCCATCACCGTTTCTAAAATCGCCTTCGGCTAGAAGCTGTCCGGGAACTACAATATCCTGTTGTTCAAAGTTAATTGACACTTTCAATAAAACCTCCTACAGTGTTTCCTTTTTTAGTATCTTAATTTCAGCTCGACCACGAGTAAGATTATTGAGGGCATCAATGAGTTCTCCACGAAGCCCAGCTGGAACTTCAACAATAGCTATCCAGGACCCATCTTTCTGCCATTCGTCTTTCGCAATATGACCTTGCTGTTCAACAGCTCCATAGGCCTTAGGAGCAAAATCAGCAGGAATCTTGATAGCGATTTGTTGAATCTCCATACGAATCGGAATGATAGGTTGTAAGGCTTTGACAACAGTGCGTGCTTGTTCTTCAGCTGTCTGAGTTGAGTCAATAACGACATGTGCCTCTTCCATTGCCGATTCGATACGTGCCGGTGGATGAGGGAGCCCAGTTTTGGGATTAATAGAATTACGTACAATGATATCGATTACTTGACGACGACGTTTCTCGACCATCTCTCGACGTTGTTCGGTGGTTAACTGAAGAGACCCTTTATCAAGTATTATTCGGGCGACTTCAAATTCGTCAGTTGTTCCGAATGCCTCTTCCATAGCTTCCGTTGCAGCTTTCTTACTTCTTAGGGCATCTTCAAAGATTGTTTCTCCTCGAAGAATTTCACGGAATTCTACATCTTCACCTTGTTTAAAGCGCCAAGCAAGTTTCGGATCCACAATGATTTCAAATCGATGTCCGTGGGTTTCTAATTGAGCTAAAGCGGCGTCACCTAAATCAACACGTTTGTCTCCGCGAATTCCTCCCATTCCAGCCATAATCATCACCTTAACATCGATTACACTGAACCCAAGAGTTGTTGAACTTCATTGGTTCTCAATTGAATGAATTTTTTGTCGTCCGTTGTCACTTTAGCGATTACAAGCCCCTCTGGCTGGAGGGGCGCAGACAGGGTTTCTTTGTGAACTCGGACTGCTAGATGCAAAGCCTCGTCAACAGTCATAGAGGGTGTATATTCTTTTTCCAATATCGTATTCATTTGCTCAGCGCCGATTCCGACCGCGTGCGCCTTATAACTCCAAAAGGCGCCAATCGGAGTTGTCAGATAAAGTTGGGGATCAGAATCGATACCAACAAGAAGCATCGACACCCCATAGGGACGGGTTCCTCCTTGCTGAGTATAAGATTGAATATGATCACTGAGTTTCTTACTAAGCGTTTTCACCGGAATCGACTCAGCGAAGGTTAGCCGGTGGATTTGCGCAAGCTCTCGTGCATACCGAACTAGTGAACGGGCATCACCTGATAATCCTGCAATTGCCGCCCCGATTACATCATCGAGAACGAATATCTTGTCATTGTGATCTGGTTCTTGGAGGGAATGCTTTCGAAGAGCAGCTGTCAATATCACACCGTCGACGCAACGAATTCCTAAAATTGGAGTACCCTTTCTTACCGCCTCAAAGGCGTATTCAACCTGAAATAGGCGTCCCTCAGGACTAAATGTAGTCAAAGCGATATCATAACTTTGTGTATTACCAAACAATGAGGGGGGTCCTCCATTAACGCCTAATGAGAAGGGAGTTTTGTGAAAGCCCTCTTACTCTTATGTTAGTCTTGCAGGTTTGCCGATTAGGACTATCGCCTTTAAAATCTTGTTATTGACAGACTCCGATTTTCTAGACCCCAATTCCGTACTTATTCTTGGGCTTGGTGCAGATAATAAATTATACCAATACAAAGCAATCCCGTTAGAAGGGCATGTAACCAGCTGAAGCCCACAAAGGCAATAACTACGATGATGATTAATAAAATGAGTAGTTCAAACCAGCCAGCGGTTTCACCATAATATTCCCGAAGGTTCCCAAAGAAAATCACTAGGCTAATGAAGATTAGAACAAGGAATAAAATGGCTAATACACCAGCCACGACTGGACCAATAAAATCGATAAATAGCCCAACAGAACCCCAACGCGTTATCATTAACGCAATTAGGATACTAAGAATGATAGTTACAGCTGCACCAATTATCATACTGCGACGCATGAATTGCTGGTCTTGAGACGTATCTTTGGACATCGCTAGTGGCAACCTCGTATCAAGGGCTAGAGATGCGAAGACTCAAAAGGTGAGAAGCTTTTAAGTCTTTGGCTGGGGGTTTACCTATGACTCCGCCGCGGGTTGCCCGGATTCAGCTTACTGCCCTACAAAGGCGGCAATTATATAGTGTTCGTCGACGGGCCTGGCCTCTTGAAGGGTGTGCGTTACTTCTTGGAATATATAGCGAGAAAGATCTCACGGCTCGTGTCGTCCGGATAGCAGAAACTAAAAATATCGCTAAATCAATCGCCGCGTTTGAAATCGATCCTGAACACCAATATTGCATTCTCACGGCGGCAGCAGAAGAAGGATTGGACCAAGTAGGTATCTATCACTCTCACCCTGCACCTCCGGAACCCTCAGGCAGTGATTTGGAATTTATGAAATACAACCCCTGTGTTTGGATTATTGACGGTCGGAAAAGACTGCGATTTCGCATGAACGCCTATCAACTATGGCAAGGATTTCTATTATCAGTTGATATTGATATCATGCCGGAATAAAAGGTGGGGGCTCTCGGCTCGTCGCGAGATCGTCATAGCACAAGGCTCAGTTTGGAGCGGCGTGGCTTCACTGAACCCCAGGGATTTTGATGGCAAGGCGAGTTTTATCTGTTTTGGCGCTTAAGTCGGAGACGAAAAAGAGGACAATTGAAGCTTTTTGATATTAGCGATGTTTACGTGGTCTGACCACTTTCTGAACCTCAAGTCCGGGGAGATGAGACACTGCCTTACGGATGGTCCCACTAATGCCCATCACCTGCAAGATGAGAGGAACGCCATCAATCTCTAAAATCGTTGTTAGTGCTGCTCGGAGCGGACGAACTTGAGTATGTTCACACCGGATTATGGTATACTTCAGTTCTGGATGATACGACGTTAACCAAAATCCAATCCGACTCACACCCAGTTCACCATATAGCGCCTGTAGCTGCTGCCAGATGGCGTTTCGGAATGCGGATTCCGAAGGGAGTTTCTGGGAGGCATGAACCCGAATTGCGAGATAGCGTTGACGTGTGCGCACTTAAGTTTCCCTCCCAATGTTTACACCATGAATATTTTGTCTAGCACCCTGAATTTGGGAAATAAGGGCCAGTGGCTTTTGTCTCATAGCCTCCTTTGCAAGGTCTTCAGGAACAGCTGCGAGGAAACTTAATGCTTCAAGATCTCTGGGGGCACGAAGCTCACAAAGTTGACTTGCCCCGGAAGTTAAAATGAGAGGGCAGTCAACACGCACTAAGTGTTGCACAGCATTGTTCATAACGCGCATTAGTCGAGAGCGAATAGATCCCTTTAGAGTTAGAAGATTTTGAAGGCATAATTCAACGGGCTTATTATGATTAGCTGTTACTCGGGCTACTCGTGAATCCATCACCATGAAATCTTCAATATCTTTGAGCATAATCATATGAACTGAGGGAATTTCCGCAGCTGCGAGCCAAATCGGTTTAGAGCGACCGTGAATGACCAGAAGATCTGTTTGCTGCGTTTGTTTATGGACACGGAATCTGAGTCGTGTTGCTCCTCGTGGAGAAAGAGTCAATCGGCGAAATATTGTGAGAGGATAATGAAGAGCCGGCAGTTTCAGCGCCTTGGGGGTTTCAAGGGCTAATCCAGTAAAACCGAAGGTATTCGCTAGATTGGCAAAGTGTATGAACTCCACATCAGTGGGTGAGTGGTGAAAATGGATATGGAGGTCAAGCATTGGCATATTCTTCCAATCCTAAAGAAGTTTGAATTTATGACAGAGATTTTCGAGGTCGCTGAGAGAGGGTTTTCGTCCAGAAAACCGTACTACGAGGCGAATAGAATCGCCGCGGTTAATTATGCGAACTCGTCCTTGATAAGCCTCCTGTTTATCGAGCCGCAGAAAAATTTGGCCCTTCTTATTCACCCGTGAAGGAAATGTCCTTGCCACTATGTCACGATCTTCAGAGCGGAGCTGCTCACCAATTGAGGTTAACGTCTGTTCAATTAACTCGCGTTGGCTTAACTGGGTTTCAAGGCGAATAATGGGATTATGGTAGTGCCCACGGAGTTTCGTGGAATTAAATTTCAGTCTACTTTGAACCGCTTGAGGAAAAAGATTCATCATTGCTGTTCTGACTTTATCTAGCTCTTCAGTAGCATGAACAGAGGCTTGCATCTCAAGACGAACCGGCCCGCTTTCCGCTGCGGCCATGTATTAAGCACCCTCCAAAAGAGAACACATACTAACTATTTCCCACGGCGTCCATATTTACTGATACTTGGACGCAGCTTCTCTGCACCAGTGCCCCGATGGCGTAACCCCCGAGAAGTTTTACCAGCAGGAGACAAGCCCCGAAAAACCCGCCCTTTATGTGTGGGGTCACACAGCCAATTGACACGTGAATCAGCTTTGATGGCTGGATGACTCGGGTCAACGAGAACGACTTCATACCAGAGGTTCTTACCATCTTCTGCGATGTAATATGAGCCCAATATGCGTAAATTCGGATATTTCCGTGCTGTCCGTTCCTCAGCAATCCATTGACGACTGCGACCCGGAGTGATTTTCACGGTTCCCATCTTTTTGGGTTTTCGACCCATCGTGGGACGTGGTTTACGTCGAGAACCACGAGTGATACGTTGGCGTACTACAATGAAACCTTGCTTCGCACGATACCCGAGTTGACGGGCCCGATCAATTCGTGTCGGCTTCTCTATTCGATTAGTAGCAGGCTCTTTCCGCCACTCGATAAGCCGCGAACGAATAAGGGCTTTCAACTCTTTGTCTTGGCTCGCATACAGCTTGCCAATATGTTTGTACATTGATGTAGACGCCTCCGCGTAATAGGGGATAGCGAATCTCCATTGCCTATAAAATTGTTATGCTACTACTTCATGAGAGCCATCAGTTTCTCTGCGATAATCATCGAATTCGCCCGCGAGGCTTCCGAGGTTTGAGCACCAATATGCGGGGTGGAGACCACATTAGGCAATGAAACAAGCTTCTGCAATGAGGCATTATCAAAAGGCGGTTCCTCGGTAAAAACGTCAATCCCTGCGCCGCCCAGATGCCCATCCACTAGACTCTGATACAGTGCATTTTCATCCACAATGCCACCACGAGCAGTATTGATGAGAATAGCCCCCTGTGGCATAGCCTCCAACTCTTTAGTTCCAATGAGCCCACGTGTCTGAGGAATTAGAGGAACATGCACAGTCAGAATATCGGAGACAGCAACAAGTTCCTCCGCAGGAACGTATTTGACGCCCATCTTTTTCATAATCTCAATTCTGGAAGAACTCAAATCAAATCCATACACAGTCATCCCAAAAGCGAGTGCCCGTTTAGCCACTTCTGCACCGATGAGCCCAAATCCCCATATCCCTATTCGTCGCCCGCGCATTTCGCCACCCTTACTTGTCTTTTTTAACCATTCTCCACGCCGAATACCTGCGTCAGCAGATGAAATATGACGCAATACACTTAGCGCAAGGGCAAACACCAATTCGGCAACAGAAACCGAAGGCCCTTCAGGGGAATTGACCACCTGCACGCCTTTCTCCTTTGCCGCCTCGCGATCCACGTTATCTAAGCCAACGCCTGCACGGGCAATCACCTTCAGCGAGGTACCTGCATGGATAACATCCTTAGTGACTTTGGTACGGCTTCGGACAATAATCGCATCATAACCGTCAATAGATTCTAATAACTGCGCAGGAGTGATATCTGTGCGAACGGCAAGGTCAAAGCCTGCCTTCATCAATTTTTCAATGGCATCCTCATGAATGGAGTCTGCAACCAAGATTCGACTTTTAACCATTTTTTTCACCTAATAGTGGATTCACATCATCTTTTCTTTATGAATGGAAGTATTGTTATTTGCGAATGCACCAATCGCTGTGATTTATTTGTTATTATTAATATTAGTCCTTGGAGTTCGCTTATCTTGTTGATTGGAATTGTCGGGAAACCGTCTTCAGGAAAGAGCACCTTTCTTAACGCTGCCTGTCGGACAGCAGTAAAAGTTGGTGCATACCCCTTTACCACCATTGAACCGAATCCCGGAACTGCCTATGTTCGTGTCGATTGCCTTTGCCGAGAATTCGGAGTTACATGCAACGCCAAGAATTCCGTGTGTCGCGATGGCGTACGATTTATTCCAATTGAAATGTTGGATGTTGCTGGACTTGTTCCAGATGCCCATCTTGGACGAGGTCGGGGTAATCAATTTCTCAACGAGCTAAGCCGAGCTGATGCTTTTATCCATGTGGTGGATACTTCAGGATCCCTTGATGCTGAAGGACGAGATGTTGAGCCAGGTAGCTGGGATCCCCGTCAAGATATCGAGTTTCTTGAACATGAATTGAATATGTGGCTTGTCCAAATGCTGCAACGAGATTGGCGACGGCTTTCGCGCAGAGCCGAGACAGAAAAAATGAAAATTAGTACCTTGTTAGGTGAAAAACTTTCAGGACTCCAAATCAGTGAGGGAGCGATTAATCATGCAATTCGTGATGCGGAACTTCAAACCAGCAAACCTACGGCTTGGTCTGATGCGGAACTTGAAAGATTTGTACAGAAGCTACGGCGTCGAGCAAAGCCCATGGTGATTGCAGCTAACAAAATAGACCGGCCACAAGCAACTAAGAACTTGAAACTGCTCCGAGAACTCTCTGATGAAATCGTCATTCCATGTACAGCAGTAGGAGAATTTGTACTCCGTAACCTTAGTGAAAAGGGTGTGATTTCTTACCAACCAGGTGCATCGAGTTTCGAGATGATAACTCCCGATAAATTAGGTGAAAATGAACAGTCACAATTACATCGATTACAAGCAGAGATTTTGGATAAGTATGGCTCAACTGGCGTACAACAAGTGTTGAATACGACTGTATTCGATGTGCTTCAACTCATCCCTGTGTATCCAGTCGAAGATGCAGGAAAACTCTCTGATCATGATGGAAATGTCCTTCCCGATGTTTATCTGGTGCCCCAAGGAACCACCGCCCGTGGTCTTGCTTACAAAATACATACAGAATTAGGTGATACGTTCATTCACGCGCTTGACGCCCGTACAAAGAAAAGATTAGCAGAAAACTATGAACTCCAAGCTAATGATGTGATTCGCATTGTTGCCGCCGGCGCTACCCACTAGCTATGGGGTCTCACGCTCATAATGGCCCCAAGATTTCTTGGTACCAAAACTGCGGAGTCCCTGGCATTTTAACTGGTTTCGAAGTTCTTCAGCATGATTCGAATTTATTTCTCCACGTTTTTCAAGAAAATTAATAATTTCCAACGCTTCAGCTTCCGTCGTACAGCGTCGCAAGAAATCAACCACATCAGGTGAATAACCGGAAAACCGGTCTCCACTCGACTGTACGGGTTGGCGAGTGCGGTCAGTTTCCTCCCAACGAACCCCATCGATTTGGACACTTGGATCAGATGATTGGACTTCATTCGCTAGGTGGGGTAAATGCTCCAAGATTTTGTTGGTCAAATCATCAGATTCACTAACAACTGTTTCTTCAAGCGTTTTTTCAATCTCAGAGGTAAGGTCAATCTCTTTCCTTTTCTTCTGCTTTCTTTTTGGACTCATAGTTATACCCCAAGCGTTTGAAGTAGACGATCACTGTTCAAGCTTGGCAAACCGTCGCAGTAAAATATTCCGATTAACGCCTACATCAATTCGGTCCCAGGTAAAACTTACATCCGTTGGATAATCAGCTGTTGCAAGTGTCTCAAGATTCATGCCACGTTGTTTTGCAGCTTGAAACCAAGTACCAGCGGTGGCTTTTTCCTGTTTTGCCACATCAAGAATTAATTGAGCCAGGGCACTTGAACCCCGCGCTAATGTGGCTTGAATCACCGCCCAGCGAGGATTGGATAAATCTAGGTGAATTTTTCCATAGCGCCGAAGACGCTCAAGCAATTTAAGTCGTTTTTTCAAGGTGTTTGGGGGAGTGAGACCCACCCATTGGTAGGGGGTATGGGGTTTGGGAATGAAGGGAGAGACGCCAACATGGATTCGATGACTTTTCTCGGTGAGTGTGAGTAACTTTACACAGAAATCGCATATCGCTTGTATATCCTCATCAGTTTCAGTCGGTAGCCCAATCATAAAATAGAGCTTGAATTGCGTAAACCCTGCCTTTAGGGCGGCTTCGAAGGCCTGCAAGAAGGTATCATCGGAGATGGATTTACCGATAAGAGTGCGCAATCGTTCAGACCCGGCTTCAGGAGCGAAAGTGAGAGTGCGTTGTTTGCCCTCATAGATTAAGGGAAGAATTCCAAGGTCAGGGAGATCTGCTCGTAGTGAAGGAACAGATAATTGGTAACCTTCGTTTATAATGAATGAAAGAAGGGGAGTTAATTGTGAATAATCACTAAATCCCGATGCTAAGAGGGCAACCTTATCTACTTGAGAGCACCGAGTTCCGTCTTCAATGATGTGTTTTAGGGTTTCAAGCGAGCGTTCTCGTCGGGCACGACAGTGATAGCTTGTCATACAAAAATTACAGCGATGATCACAACCTCTGGAGATTTCCACTAGCAAACTTTGACCAAAGGTCGGTTCAAGCTCTGACGGATAAGGTGGCACAGGCAGAATCTGACATTGAGGATGAAGGGCAGAGTCTAAATCCGTAGCGAATGCCCGAACGCCCGTATCTCTTGCCGCGAATAAGAAATGCGAATCTAGTTGGGTTCTCAGGTCAGCTTGGTCGTGTGCGCTAATAAGAGCAGCCAGAAGCTGTGAAAATACTGGTTCAATATCCCCTAAGTGTACCACGTCGACAAACGGTAAGATGGGAAATGGATTCGATGTGGCGCAGGGACCACCGATAATTACCCAAGGACGGGTTCGGTCAGCAGATAAGGGGGGGATTCCCGATCGGACAAGCATCTCAATAGCGTGTACAAAGTCGGTTTCAAACTGTAGGGAAAAAGCAATAACATCGAATTTCGAGAGCGGTTGCCCCGATTCTAGCGACCGTGGAATCTCACCTGGAACATGAAAAACGCGTTCACAAACCGCATCTGGATTCTCATTGAAGTATGCATAGAGTAGATGAACGGCGAGGCTTGTCATACCTACACGATAGGCGTTAGGATAGCACAGCGCAACACGGAGCTTAACTTTGCGCCAGTCTTTTTGTACGACATTACGCTCCCGAAACCGTTCTGGCATCGCTATCACTTCGTTTGGAGGCACTACTCCAAACTCTTAATGAACTATTTTCCTTCCTAGCCCGGAATCCACGTTACTTTAACCTTCTGACTTTATCGGAATTGGGAGGGAAGGGTCCCGTTTTGGGGAAAATGATTTTGGTAAAGAAATGAAATGGGCGTCTAATCACCGGAAAGCTGGACAAGGGAGTGAAGGGAAGGGGATTCAACTGCAATCCGTCCTTTCATGCCTTCCAGCTCAGCAAGGAAGGTTCTGAGGGCTTTCGCGCGTTTGAAGACGCGGACAATGCCTAACTCTGTGATGCGAAGAACCGCTACACGATTCATAACCTCGACGTAAATGCCGCCTAAATAGAGATCGTGTTTGAGAAAGATTCGTCGCCCTGATTCATTCTCTACATTGCGGGCTTTCCAAAAACCCTGCCGCTGGAGTGTTCGAGCAAACATACTAGCCAGACCCTCGTTTAAAGGCGCATCAATCTCTAATAAGGCTTACCGGTTCGCTTTCGCAGAAAACTGTTTTAAGTCGGTTTAATTTTTAAAGAAAAAAACGTGTTTAAACCTCACTTTCAAACCCTGTTCTTAAACACAAATACTGAATCCGAGGTTGTATAAAAACCCACTAATATCTCCATAACATGCGCGCGCTTAAAGGCGGTAATATCGGCATCACATTCTAGACTCAACAAGTTCAAAAGAGCCAGGCGTAAGGAGCCGACAAGACATTAAGCAAAGTAGCGATTTATCTTGATAAAATGGGCGATTGCAATGATTTCAAGAAAGAAATTTGGACGGACAGGCCATCTTAGCACACGCATCATCTTCGGTTCATATGCTCTGAGCAAAGGAACAAAAGCAGAAGCAGAAAAAGCCTTGGCACTGTTACAGGAATACGGCGTGAATCATATCGATACCGCCCCCATGTACGGCAAGGCAGAGAAGCTTATTGGACCATGGTTGACCAAACACCGAGACGACTTCTTCATTGCTACAAAAACGCGTAGCCGTTCACGAGAAGGAGCCATGAAGCAGTTAAAGAGATCATTAGAAAGACTATGCGTCGATTATGTTGATCTCTGGCAGATGCATGGTCTCACCAATCCGGGAGGATGGGAAAAGGCGATGGGACCGGATGGTACCTTGGAAGCCTTCATTGAAGCGCGCGAGGAAGGGTTGGTCCGATATCTGGGCGTAACTGGCCATGGAATCAAAGTGCCGGTAATGCATAAGCTCAGCTTGGAGCGATTTGATTTTGATACCGTCTTATTGCCCTACAATTATTCGTTGATGCAGAATTCTAGCTATGCTGCTGATTTCAAAAAGTTAATACAACTATGTCGGAAGCGTAACGTTGCTGTCCAAACCACTAAATCGGTTGCCAGAAGTCCATGGAGAGATCGTCCTAAGACCCACAATACCTATTTTTATGAGCCTTTACTAGCGCAAGAGGCCATAGAGAAGGCAGTACATTGGGCCCTGGGTTTTTCGAACAGTTTCCTAATCACTGGCGGCGATATGCAACTTTTACCAAAAATGCTGGTAGCTGCGGCCAATTATAAGACGCAACCAGCGGATAGCGAAATGAGAGCTATGGTTGCGAAGTTCGATGTTCAACCGATTTTTTCTTAAACAGAATAAAGTGCGAAGTTAGCCCTAACTTCGAAGACCAAAGTCAATTGATTCTTGAAAAGAGAGGAACCATGATTCGTTCATTGAAGTCTAGCTAGCTGCCGCAGGTTGGACAAGAAGCTTGCTCTTTCGGATTTCGCTCTTCCGAAGAGGAAAGATCGTTTTTGCTTTATTGTAAATATCGCTACCAATTTTGCCGAGAACACATTCCTGGATGAATGCGTCGAACTTAAGTTGTTTAGCCCGTTTGGCAATGATCTTTTGCATAACCTCACGAATCGCCGATTGCTGAGTTGTCTTGGCGCGGCGTACAGGAAACGCAACCGCGTAGACACGGATCTCATAGCCGTCTTTTGTGCTAACATCAAAGATGCCGTCAATTCTGCTGCTTCCACGACGAACCAAGCTGCGCAAATAATCTCGAGTAAAATCATGCCCTGCAAAATGAGTATAGGCTTTATCACCTTTGACTTCATTGATTTGAAAATACAACTTGATATGGATCTGATTGAAGTCGCCTGATATGGCATACAAAGTGGTCTCCACCCTACGACCGACCAAGATTTTGGGGTTCGCAGCGGGAGTTGCCCCGATTTCAACGTTTCCGAAGGAAGAGGGGGCGACCATCATATACCAACGTTTTTCACGCCATTTATCGCGTACTCGAGATTGCCGGCTCATAATCGGTTACCTTTCACTTACTATTCTTTTTTGATGAAGCGTGAAGGGCAAAACCTGCTGCGGCTATTTAATTGTTTCCTCATTCTCACTCTCTGCGGGTTGAGGAACAACCTCTTTCATCCGGCCTAATTGTTTTCGGAGAATACGTTCCATTATTTTCAAGAATTGCTCTTCTTGTCCCCGAGGAATAGTAGCACCAGCTGCAATATTGTGTCCTCCGCCTTGGGAACCACTTCCGATTTCAGCTGAAGCCTGTTTCATAGCCGCACCAAGGTCTGCTCCCGCTTCGACGATTCGACGTGTTGTACGACCCGAGACCTTAACCTGCCCATCACGGGAATAGACAAAGGCAATAACGGGTTTAGACCAATCTAAAATTCGTGAATTCAATGCCATACCAGCAATTGAGCCGACAATGGTATCAGGAACCCGATTTTTTGCATGGAAAGTTTGGATGAGTTGTAGTTTCGTGACTGCTTCCAAATCATCCGTTAGCCATTGAAGCCCCAAGGCAAGTTGTTCGCGATACTCTTTGAGAATTGTTTCGGCCTTCCGGAGCAAATCGTGGCGGTCACCCATGCAGATAGCAACACCGATGCCACCCTGGTTAGATCGACCAGTAGCATTGAGTAGGGTGGAAAACATGCGCGCATCACGGAGAAAACTACCTTTCTCTTCGCGCACCAATGTGAATACAACGCCGATGAGAGATTGCGCTTCTCGTGGAGGGATGTTATGTTTGAGCATGTAGGTGACGAGTTCGGAGTTAAGCTTGCGCTTTTCTTCCTTTGAGAGAGCAGCAATGGTTCGCCAGTCATCCCCGTCTCGGAGGTCGATTTCAAGGTCCGCTAGAAAATTTAAGGCCCCTTCAGGGTCGTTACTAATACCTGGAATATAGGGATCACTACTATACTGTAAAGCTATATGAATGGGGCGTGTTTCACGACCGAAAATCCGCATATCGATGGATCGATCTATAACCCCGCTAGCAATTGCATCCTCGATGATGATTTCTTTGTTGAGCCCAACAAAGTCATGCTGTTTGCCTCGATCTTGAATATCGCCTAATGCTCCGACCACAGCAAGACCAGCAAGATCTTCATTTGACCCACCAAGGTGCCGGGCAACCAAATAGGAGACCCCAGCCCCGGAGATTTCATAGGTACCATCAAATCCAAATTGGTGGGGGTTGACTTGGCGAATATTCGAAGGCGTTTTCTTTTTCTGTGGGGGATGATGATCCATGATGACAATTTCTGAGTCCTTCAAGGTTTCCTCGACGTGAGAAAATTGCCCGCTTCCCAAATCGCAAAATATGAACCGTCCTGGACCCCTGGCTGCTAATTTGGAGAGATACATTTGGTCCATTTGTCGAACGATGCGGAGATGAAAAGGTGTTTTTCGCCGAGAAAGAGCAGAAGCGATTATGCCTGCAGCAGAAAGACCATCCGCATCAAGGTGAGAGGTGATAAAAATTGGCTCATTTGCTTCAATCCATTCACTGATTCGGTTTGCTGCTGAGTCTGCCGTTGCCAAGAGGCGATCTAAGTCTTTTTTCAAGGAAATCAGCCAACAGTCCTCTACGCCTAACGAATGAGGAGCGCGGCTTGCTCAGGTGTGTATCTCCAGTCTTGAGGAAGAACGCCCCGTCGACGGTAATATTTCACTAGGCGTCGTATTTTACTCTCGATAAGTCGAAGTCCGTATCGAGAGTGAAGGTCCTTTTTCGATTCTTCGAGGTGCCTTCGAAGATTAACGGCTCGAGTGATAAGATGGAATAGGTCTTCAGGGACCCGGAGCGACTGCTCGTTCTCATTCAGAATTTGGGTAATTGTTTTTCCGGTAATCGCCTTAGTAAGTGGAATTCCGTATTGGTCCCTTAGTTTGAGCCCAATCATAGCAGGTTGATTACCTTCCTTTGCCAATTTCACAACAAGCTCTTCAACTTCCTCTGGCGTCCGCTGACACCAATCAGGCGTTTCGAGCCGGATTGGGCGTTTGGAATGAGATTTCCCTTTTCGAGGCGAATGCATTCGAGCCATTCAGTTTCACCAAATTGATGAGCAATTCCTGTCAGAGCAGGAGTAGCAGGTGCAAAGCACCGGAGAGCAGGAGCGGACAACGCTATTTAATTGTATCCCTGTTATGTGGTCTTCGAACCGTATTTCAGAAACCATTGCACAAATTTCGTTAGTGATTTTGCTCGATGGGAGATTCGGTTTTTCATGTCATCCGGCATTTCAGCATAGGTGGATCCGTCGCCTTCGTCGGGAATGAAAATCGGGTCAAACCCCCATTCAGTTCCTCGAATCCGCCGCGAAATACGACCCATCGTTTCGCCTTCGAAAAGTTGAATATCCCGATTTAGCTCCCCATAAGCAATCACACTACGAAAGACCGCAGTCCGATTTTTTTCGCCGTCCATTAATTTGAGAATCCCCGGATTACCGAGCGTTTTTAGCACATAAGAAGAGTAGGGACCAGGAAACCCGTTGAGAGGATAAATGAACATTCCCGCATCTTCAACAAAGAGTGGTTCTTTTACCACTTCCAAGGCCTGTTGACAGCTATGCTGCGCAATGTTATGCAATGAATTCGATTGGATTTCAATTGGTCGTTCATGATATTGTTTGAGTGAAATGCCTGCACGTTTCATGATTATCTGGGCTTCAGCGAATTTGTTTTTATTCCCTGTAACAAACAGCAAAGATAATTGACTCATGTGGGTTCACCGGATTCTCTCCGTGATATATCGCCCTCGACTTTCGATTGCGTCAACCTTGTGGAAAACATCATCGCTTTTCTTTCCAAAGGTCGCCCGATAGCCTTTTTGAAATGCCGTATAACAGTCTTCCCAGTGGGAATAGTGGGTGCTAAGGAGCGCACGTCGGAGTAAATGTAAATCAGTGCCAAAATCTTCGAGATTTTGGGTAATCGTAGCTAAACCAAAATCGATGAAATAGATGAGCTTGGAGGAAAATAAGAGCATATTCGAAGTCGTTAGATCACCATGAGCAATTTCATGCTTGTGTAATCGGGCAACTGATTTGCCAATGGCTTCAAACAGACTCTGTCGTTTTTTCTTGGCTAGTTTGGGGACCAATTCTTTTACCCGTTGCCCATCAATGTATTCCATAAGTATCGTGGCTGTGTCTACATCGATTTGATAGATAATGGGAGTCGCTATTCCAGCTTGACGGGCAACAGAGAGTAAGCGGGCTTCGCGAATCGTACGGTCCGTGCGAAGTTTGACGTCTAACTCAGGGAGTCGATAGGATTTGGGTCGACGATGTTTTCTGATTACCGGGTACCCAAAGAAAGCTTCAAGAAAGAGAGAAGCTTCTGCACCTTTAGCAATAAGTTTAGACAAAGGTAAATTCACGGCCCCCATTTGATTTCGACTTGATCCAAACGCCATTTAGGTCGAATTTGACTTTTCGAGAGAGGCGTCGTTTTCTTTGCATTAAGCAATAGTAACCCATTATAGGCAATCATGGCTCCGTTGTCCCCAGCGTATTTTCGGGGCACCGCAGCGAAGCGAGCAGATTGTTCCGTGGCTACGATTTGTAGCATTTCTTTTAGTCTAGCATTTGCCGCTACC
Source organism: archaeon (assembly GCA_016550425.1). The sequence continues at coordinate 19,412 of JABXGS010000038.1, read as the reverse complement.
CCACCAGTCACGATCATCTCTTTACGTTGAGTATGGGCAAGGGCACGTTCTGCTACTTCTGCTACCATAGAAAACGCTGTTTCCTGAAGGCTATAACAGACATCTTCAAGGTCTATCCTCTTTTCTAGAAGCTGTTTTGCCGCAGTCAATAGACCAGAGAATGCCAGATCCATACCCTTCACCGTGTATGGAAGTGTATGATACCCATTACGCGTTTGTTTGGCAATTTCTTCAATTTTTGGCCCCCCAGGGTGGGCGAGATTGGCTGCTCGAGCAAACATATCTAACATATTTCCCAGAGCAATATCAAGCGTCTCACCGAAAATTCGATATCGGTGACCTGCGAGAGTAGTGATCTGCGTATTTCCCCCTGACAAATAGATGACCAACGGTTTTTCGGCTTGACAAAAGAACCGGGCTTGTTCGATATGGGCAACGCAATGATTTACCCCGAGTAGTGGAATGTTTAGGCTTTTTGAAAGGCATCGGGCAATAACCGCACCTACACGAAGGGAAGGAGGAAGGCCAGGTCCTTGCGAAAACGCAATTGCTTTCACTTGGTGAACCGAAATGCCAGCCTGGTTGAATACGTCCTCTAAAATTCCAAGAATGCGTGCCTGGTGGTGTTCTGCAGCTTCTCGAGGGTGAATTCCACCCTCTTGGGGAGTATACACGGCCTTGGACTCAGCGATAATTTGCCCTTCACTGTCCACTATGCCAACGCCGAGTGTGTGGGCCGTGCTTTCAAGACCTAATACTACCATCTTCATCCAACCAAACCTAGCGTTGAATGGTGTTTTATAGGACAGGAGAATTGTCGATTACTACAAAAGTAGTGGGGGTTTGCGTCTAAGTTTCTTTCTGCTTTTCCTTTTTGGAGGGTTTAAATTCTGTAAACCCACATTTGCCACAGTGGAAGCGATTATCATGTTCAGCCATGAACGTTCCTTCTCCACAACGTGAACAATAACGGCGTTTGCGTTCTAGTTTACCATCTTTTCCAGCAGAGTAATAATCGTGAGTCTTTGACATCGGATATCACCTTTCCTTGATTTCACACATTAACTAGGATTCCTTTTTCTTTTCGGGAGATGTTTTTGCCTTCTCTTCTTTAGGTTTCTGTTTATGCTTTTCCTTTTTAGGAGTCTCTTTGGCTTCCTCTTTGGCTGGTTTCGCTTTCTTTGGGGCTTCTTCTTTCTTTTGTTTTGGAGGCTCCTCTTTGACTGGTTTTTCCACTTTTTCGGTTGGTGTTTCTTTCTCAGCTTCTTTCTTTTCAGGTTTAGTTTCAGGCAGTTCAGCTGAGGGAGGTGGAGTTACGTCCTCTGAAGAGTGTCGTTTTATTATGTAGGATTGTTCTTGAGAAAGAGCGACTTCCTTTGATGGAAAAAGGTGAGCCTTACCTTGAGAAATTGATTGCCCGTATAGACCAATGAGCTTGGTGATATAGAGTTGATCTTCTTGGCAATTTAACATGGCCGCAAGTTTTGCGCGGACATCGATACGAGGAGGAGTTGCAGTTCCGGAATGATCAACTAAGAACGTAATGTCTTGGCGATTAAGGAGGGGATTTTCGTGTTTTTCTTCAATCTTGATTTTCATCTTTTTGCACCATTTCCTGCAGTATTTTGTCAACCGCCTGTTTATGCTCAGCTGTTACTTTGATGACTACGACGCCCTTGTCAGGGAGCCCATAAACCACAGCAGATCCAGTGGGTGCAAGTGCCACTGCGGGCAGTGCCGTTAGGTCCTCTTCGCCCTCTATTAAGAGTTTCGCAGTTTTCCCTGATTTACCTGCTATCAGGGCAAGTTCGATGGCAATCCACACCTCAGGACGAATTTCCGCAGCGGCATTTTTTGCCGTAAAGGTCACATCCGAGTGAATATCAAATTCGACTGGATCGTTGCGTTTAGTTTTTCCATCTAATATTGAGAGGGTTGCTTGGCAATCTACTTTAGCGAGGTTAATTGAAACAAGGTCGCCAACGGCAATGACTGGGGCTAATTTGTGTTTACGAATGTATGCACAGGCATCGGTTGCTGCAGCTATCCCAGGCTGAGAAAATAGTTCGCCCTTAGGTCCTCTCAGGGATTGGCGAAGGTGCTCGGGGAGTACAAGAATATGTTGTCGCAGCTGCTTGGCAGCCAACTAATTCACCTAACGTACTTGGAGGGCATATTCTCCATCTTTGGTGATGTTGAGTTTTTTAGCAATCATCGAGTGTTCCGGATCAAAAATTAAGACGAGCCCTGAAAAGCTCTCAGAGAGGTTTGTACTTTTACATACTGGGCAATGCGATTTGGTTGTCATGACATGACAGACTTTGCACGCTTTTCGTTTTGCCATTTAAATCACCAGTTGGGGAGTTGTAGGTTGGGAGCCGTTGGAAAGACTTTACTTTTCTTTGTCCTTTCCTTCTTTCTTTTTCTCCGCTTTGCGTTTTGATTCAATTAATTTCGCTATTTCTTCTTTAATCCACTCAAACTTACCTAGAAAAGGCTGTCGCATTGTCAATCCTAATTTTCCACTTCGAGCCCCGCCATCGATGCTGACCGCGACAATTCGGGTGCGAACTAAATCGCCTTCGGTGATAACTCGACCAGTTTCTTTGCCGACAAGTGCAGCCCTTCGAGGATCATAAGAGAAGAAGTCATCGGTTATTTGGCTTACATGACATAATCCATCAAGGGGACCTAATCGGATGAAGGCGCCGAAATCAACAACTTCCACGACTTCCCCTTGGGTGAGGAAATTTACTTTTGGTTCAAAGATGAGGATGGTGAGTGTCACGTCATGATAGGTAGCTCCATCACCAGGAATGATTTTGCCCACACCAATATCGAGTACTTCAGTGACGGCGATGATAAAGCCGAGGTCGACATCGATGATGCCTTCGTATTGCTCGCGGAGAATTTCTTCGGCAACTTCGTAAAGGTCTTCACTAAATCGATTTGGCGGAATGCGCACATGCCCTTTTATGGTGACAGCTTGATAGATAGTCTTGCCTCCGATTTCGGACGGATTACAAGTATGGCTGATAAGCTTTTCTATTGAATTGGAATCGCAGCCTTTTTTACCGGCAATACTATTCGGCAAAGGCAAGAGTCGCGAGTTTTCGTAAAAATATGGCTCGTGAACCCTGCTTAACGAGTTTGCGACGTAGTTGAGCATCATTTGTAGCCACAATAGCACCTGTGTGCTGTGCAAAGCGCAGAAGTGCTGAATCAGCATCGAGGTCCCGTATTGATTGGGGGACATCTTCTACGATCTGGCAATATTGTTCAACTAACATCTGTGAGCTCTTTGCAGCCCTTTGTTCTTTGGATGCCCCTTTCATTTCCAGCCACTTCAATTCAGAGAGGATTTGTGGAAGAATTAGAAACGATACTTGCGAACCTACCAGACGTGGAATCTCTTCGAAAATATCTATTTGGCGTTGAAATGGAAGGAGAAGAAAGTTGGTGTCCAAAAGCACCTTGGTCCCTTGGGAAAAAGTAGTATCATTCGGCAACGACGGTGCCCCATCCAATTAGTCGCCACCGCATTTCGATTTGACGGCTAATCGCTACTCTTTGATTAGGAATAACAGCCACGGGTTTTCGGAGTTCAAAGATAACCTGATTTTTCGATCCGAATTTTTTGACTTGACCAACTGTTGCGGAGGACCCCACTATCAGCATCAATGTTTCATTTGGCTTAATATTCTGGACCGCGGACTGCTTGATTGTGCCAACAACCCGCTTTAGTAGATGTGATTCCAGTGTGACTTCTTTAACAATGGGAGGTAGCTTCCCGATCGGGCCCGCAAGATTGCCAATTAAGGCATCAGCACGGGTAATTGAAGGGTCAAGGTTCGTTCCCATCCCAATCAAGCCGCTGGGATGAGCAGTTTTGAGGGGGTTGCCAGTGCCAGTTTGAATACTTTTTACGGAAGTGCAAATCGGCTGATAGGTGAGTGGACCTTTGTCTTTTCTCTCAGGGATACCAGGTTGGATTTCAAGTTCATCTCCCACAGAGATTTTACCTTGAATAAGCGTTCCACCAATAACGCCACCCTGTAAATCCTTGGGTCGTGTGCCCGGTTTGTTGATGTCAAAGGAGCGGGCAACATAGAATAAACCTGGTTTCTCTAAATCCCGTTTAGGAGTGGGAATGACTTCCTCAATTGTTTGAATGAGAACATCGGTATTTGTCCCAAATATGGCAGATATTGGTATAATCGGTGCATTTTTCGCGATTGACCCTTCGACAAAGCGCTTGATTTCTTTGTAATTGGTTAGGGCTTCTTTTTCGGAGACCAATTCTACCTTGTTCTGCACAATGATGATTTTGTCAACCCCAATGATTTCCAGTGCAGCTAAATGTTCCCGCGTTTGGGGTTGTGGACATTTTTCATCAGCGGCGATCAGGAGTAATGCGCCGTCCATCAATGCGGCCCCAGAAATCATGGTGGCCATTAAGACCTCGTGACCTGGTGCATCTACTAGTGAGATTCGTCTCAGTGGTTCAGCTTTTCCCCCACATTTTTTACATTTAGATGAGGTTGAGTAGGCTGCCGGACCGCGACATTTAGGACACTTGTAGAATTCAACGTCAGCGTATCCTAACTTGATTGAAATTCCGCGACGCAGCTCTTCAGAATGACGATCCGTCCATTCCCCGGATAATGCTTTTGCCAGTGTTGTTTTTCCGTGATCGACATGACCAACTAATCCGATGTTGACTTCAGCTTGTTTGGGCATGGTTTTTCGGGGAGGCATATTAGATCGTCATCTCTTAGTAGCTTCTCTGTTTAATTCTTATGAGGCGGTGGTACTTTGCTCAATTAATTCGAGAATGGGCTTAGGACCACGGGTGATGATTTTTGCATTTACTTGCACGATTTCATCAGTGATTTCATTACCACGAACTCGGCGTCGCCGACGTTCTCCATGGGTGGTTGGTTTATAACCGATGCCCCCTGTTAGTAGCGGACGCTTGCGGACTGCGCCATGAACATCAGGACGCATCGGTGCGCCAGTGCCGTCGCTGCCGCCAGTAATTTTGAATTGGTATCCACCAAAGCCGAGAGCATCGCCATCGACGATTTCGCCAATTACTTTTCCTTGGAGGAGGCGGCTGCGTTGCTCGCTGAGTTCTAGCTGGATGGTTTTTCCATTCTCTGGATCACCGATGACTAAACGAATTCGTGTCATTTCAGAACCTCGTTGTATGCGTTGATTGGGTTGTCGCTTCTACTTTATGTAGCGGATTGCGATAAATTCGTAGCATGGGATAGGCGCTTATCAATCTTACCATCAAATGAGGGAAAGAGGGATGTTTAAGGCAGATATACTAAACTCCCCAGAATGGTTGGACATGCTTCCGTTTCAATTCTAAAAATTCTTGCAATAATTCTTGTTCATCTGAGGAGAGTTGATCGCGAAATTCCTGATTCAATCGGATTACCATGCCCTCGGGTAAATCGATGTACAGAATATCGCCTTCATCAATTTGGCGACCCACTGTGACGCCACGAATAGACACTGCCACTTCTGCACCGATTCGGGCTTGTGGAATTGTTTCACCCTTATCTTGGATTTGTTGTATGCTTCCAACCCGGCGATTCTCAGAGGTAATGAGGTTGGTTTTAGCGCTTATGCGACCAGCAATCACCTTCACACCAACCACAGCCGGATTACTTTGACGAAAGACATAGCCTGGGAGAATTTCGAATTTACCGGGGAAAACGAGTTCTTCGAGCATGGCCTCTTCGAGTTTCCGTCGTTTATCGGTCACCCAATTTTCATACTGGTCTACGAGATCGTAGATAATTTGGCTTTGGAAAATGGGAACGCCTAAATCGTCAGCTTCTTTACGAGCATCTGGCAAAGGTCGGACATTAAAGGCAAGGATAACAGCGACGAAAGGGTCGTTCTCATATACTGCCGAAACGGCCTTCACTTCTTTTTTCGAGATATCGCCGATATCCGCTCTTCGGATGGGGATATCTCGTTCTTTTAGGTAGTCAATGAGAGCCTCCAATGAGCCCAGAGTATCCGCCTTGAGTAAGACTCCGATTTTATCTGTTTCTATTCGAACGGCTTCCATGTCTTGAATGATTCGCTCTCGAAGGGTCGCAATTTCTTCGTCAGAATTGGCTACGAATAACCCACCCCCTGCAATCGCATCTTCTAATTCGGGGGCAGCGATTTTAATTCCAGCAGCAGCTATCACTTCTTTCACTGGCGAGAAGCGTTCCCGAGGATCACGAATCTCATCAAGTGGCTTAGGCATGAGCAAGGCACGAACGTGTGTAACTATTGGTTCAGGAAGGCCCCCAACGACGATGGTGTCGCCATGATTAAGCACTCCATCATAGATGATGGTGTCAATGGTGACTCCGAGACCAGGCTCTTCTTTAACTTCAAGAACTACCCCCTTTGCGGGTCCTTCCGTAGTTTGTAATTGTTCCTCCAGATACTGTTGTGCTAAACCAATAAGCACTAAGAGTAATTCTGACAAGCCCTCTCCACTTTTAGCACTGGTTGGGACAATTGCTACGGTTTTAGCAAAGTCGGTGATACGGTCATAGCGATCTGCTTGAATATTTTCGCGTGAAAGTTCACCCATTACTTCATAGATTTTATTATCTAACTCAGTTCTGACGTATTCGGATTGGGCTTTGCTGGATTCGGTTAGTACCCAGGTATCCTGGGACTTCCAACCGGGTAATCGATCGACTTTGTTTAGTGCGATTAGAAAAGGAGTTTTGCGGGCGCGGAGAATCCGAAGAGACTCATAGGTTTGAGGTTGAAGCCCATCAACGATATCGATGACCAGAATAGCAATATCCGCGACTGCCCCACCGCGCTTGCGCAGATTGAAAAAAGCAGCATGACCGGGCGTGTCAATAATTAATAACCCAGGGAGGTTGAGAACGCGCTTAAACGTCTTCATAAGCGGCCCTACAAGTTCTTTTACTGTAGATAACGGAAAGAAACTAGCTCCTATTTGCTGAGTAATCCCACCGGCTTCCCGCGCTTGCACCCCAGTTCCCCGAATTTTATCAAGTAGGCTTGTTTTTCCTGTGTCGATATGACCTAACATGGTAACGATGGGCTGGCGAACATGCATCGGTGACATCTCATTAAAACGTCGTCCATAACTGGGGTGAGCTCTAAATTGGTTCGACAAGATTACGCTATTTAAGGCTTATGTCCTTAGACGTTAAATTCAACCATATTTTTCACCGAGAGAAGCCTTTTTGTGCGGCAAATTGGTTGTGCCTTCTCAAGGTGTGCCCAATGGAACAGACTCTACTCATCTTAAAACCTGATGCCACTATGCGGAGAGGTGTAGGTGCCGCGGTGTTCGAGCAGCTCCTGAGCGCCTTGCCAGATGCCCAGTTGAAAGGGTGGTTAGAAATTGCAGTTCCTTTGCATCTAGCAGAAAAACATTACGCCATTCATGAAGGCAAGTTTTTCTATCCATGGCTACTGCAATTCATTCAGGTCGGCAATGTTCTGGTTACCGTTTTAGAGGGCGAAAACATCGTTGCTCGGCTTAGAGAAGTGCTTGGTGCCACTTTCGTCGAAAAAGCCAGTTCAGACAGTCTTCGTGGAAAATACGGGATTGTTGGAGGTGTCAACGTTGCTCATGCATCAGATGAACCAGCAAACGCGAAGAAAGAAATTCTCCTCTGGCAACAAGAAGCCCAACTTGATCTCAATCAGAACGGACTTGACTCTATTCAAGCCTACATTGCCAAATGGACAGAAACACCGATAACTGCTACCGAACAAATTCGACAAATCTGTCAAGAGTATGCTAGCGGATATTGTAATCGGGAAAACTACCAGGGAGAAATTTCTGAGCTCCTTATCGAAGAATGTCCAGATTGGACACGCCAAGAGCTCGATAAGCTGGCTAATGCAATATTAGGTAACATGGATTTAGACCGTAATAAAATCTGAAAATCAATTAGATTATGTTCAAGGGCAAGGCAATGAAGAGCAGAGGAATCTACTTTTTCTTGGAAGTGGATTGCTTTGAAGCTTTTTCTGTTTTCTTGTCGATTTTAGGCTTCGATTCCTTCTTCTTTGCCTTAGTCTCTTTCTTCGCCTTGGTTTTAGGCTTAACTTTGGACTTTGGTTTTTTCTTTTTCTTTTTCGCTGATTGGGCCCGACGACGTAACCGTTCTTCATATACTTCGGTCCATTTTAGACGTCGTGCGGTGCGCTTCAGTATGGTTTGACTTCGGCGACATTTACTCGAACACAGATAAAAGAGGCTCCCGTCATTCTTAACGTAAATCGAACCAGTACCAGGTTCAATGTCTGTTCCGCAAAAGCTACAGGTGTATTTTTTGACCATTTGTTTTTCCAGCCTATCGCGTTCTAAGGAGTTCGTATCTTTCGTGCTTCGCGCTCAGTTTCTCGGAGGACTAGCACATCGCCTTCACGAATTGGACCCTTGACGTTTCGGGTGAGAATGCGGCCTTGATCACGGCCTTCCAATACACGGACCCGTACTTGGATGATTTCCCCAGTGAGCCCAGTTCGACCGACGACCTGGACGACTTCTGCCGGAATGCCCGTGTCCTCTGAACTCATTTCTGTTCCACCTATTCACTGGCGCTTATTTTTTCAGGTCCTTCAATTTCTTGGTCAGATCGTCGATGAGCTTCTGTGCGTCTCCTGCCTCAATAATGGCTGCTGAAGCAGAGGGAACATCGATACCTAGTGCAGCTCCAACCTTGTTTTTGCTGGCGACGTAGATGTAGGGAATATTCTTTTCTTCGCACATAACGGGAAGATGAAAGACGATTTCGGGAGGATCCACATCTTCAGCTATAACAACAAATTTCGAGATTGCGCGTTCAACAGCTTTGGTGGTTTCGTTTGTGCCTTTCCGAACCTTACCAGTATCCCGTGCAATTTCAATTATCTCATATGCAATATCTTGCAGTTCTTTTGGTGCAGTAAATTTTACATGTGGCTTTGACAACAAGAACACCTCATGGTGTATTCATCGGGTCTTGTCATGACCAACAGCCGGTAATATATCGACCCGTGGCTGTGGCGACAAAGTAGCAAACAACACGGCATTTAAAGCTTTTTCTTCTCATAGCGCTTTTACAGAAAGTCTACTTACGAATGCGACGATCTGCCATGAATTCGATGAAATCTTCGTAGACACGATATTCCAGCCATTCCCGTGTTCGTCCTGAAATGACTAAGGGTGCCTCTGATAGCTCTTTTAGATTGGAGGCACCAACGAGAAACATGGTGGCTTTTAATCCCTGGATAAGGCTTTCTAAGAATAATTGAACGGCATTTGCATTAAGAACAGCAGGGGAGAGAACAGGTAAGGCTACTCCAGCGACATCGGCGCCGATGGCAATCGCTTTTGCAACATCAATCCCTGTGCGTATACCTCCGGAAGCAATGACCGGAATTCGCTTCTTGATAAAATAGGCTACTTCAAAGGTGGCTACAGCAGTTGGTATGCCCCAATTAATAAACCACCGACCGAGTGTCGCTTTCATTGTATCCTCAGGCTTTGCTCGTTCAGCTTCAACCGCTGGCCAACTGGTGCCTCCTAATCCCGCGACATCCAACGCTTTGACCCCAACGTTTTCTAAAGTTTTCGCTGTGTTTTGGCTAAGTCCTGCCCCTGTTTCTTTGGCAATGATTGGAGTTGAGATACTTTTAGTGAGCGTCTTTAGGGACCGAAGCACACCGGTGAACACAGCCTCGCCTTCTGGTTGCACGGCTTCTTGAGCTGCATTCAAGTGGATGGCGAGAGCATCCGCTTTAATCATGTCAATTGCGGTTTCGACTTCATCTACCCCCCAACCAAGAGCTAGCTGTGGAGCACCAATATTCCCGACTAGGAATGCTGTCGGGGCATGTTCTCGAGTGACGGAGAAGGAATCGGCTAAACTGGAATCTTCGACTGCAGCGCGTTGGCTTCCGACCCCCATCGCTAGCCCTAATGCTTCAACAGCTTGGGCAATATGCTTGTTTATTGGTAGGGCGTCTTGATGCCCTCCCGTAATCGCAGTGACCATAATCGGCGCTTTCAGTTTATGCCCCAGAAAAGAGGTCTTCACATCCACTTCGTCGAGATTAATTTCAGGAACTGCATTATGGACCAGCGTAACATCGTTAAATCCTGTGGGTATTTTAGATTCCACATCACGTTCTAAACAAATACGAATATGATCTAATTTTCTGCTTTCGGTGACCTTTGCCTTTGATTTTGCTTTTGAGCGGGTTTTCGCCATAGCATTCGCCTCCGAGATTGGGACAGGGACTGTTTGAGTCCTAGATGATGTGTTAATTTAGAGAATTTCGACCAACCCGTTAGTCGCATCAACCCGTAATTTTTGGCCAGTGTTTATTTTATCTATAGGGATTTTATCGACTGCCGGTATTTCACTTATAATACAACCAACCGCAACAATAGCTTCTGTTTCTTGGTTAATAATCGCTGCAGGACCTTTGCCAGTTTTTGCTAGTTGATAGAGTACGTAGGATCCCACGGTTGAGCCCTTTCCACGGGGGAAGACCAGCACTTTACCTGTTATGGATTGACCTTCCAGCTCATGGTCTTTTTCGACGACTTTCCCCGTTTCGGGATCGACCCCTCCATAGAAGGAGAGTCCTTGGCTGGTGACCAAGGCTTCGCCGCTTACAGTACCTGGATAGATTTTTCGTCCTTCTAATGTTTTGCTCATTCTGTTAGCGCCTCCTGAATGCATTCTTCCAGTGAACAATGTTTCGTTTCGAACTTATTGCGGCCTCGTCCGTAATAGCAGCCTTTTGCTGAATCTGTACATAATCCGGTAAACCGACCTTTGATAGGAGCGACTACACAGCATGTATCACAGGCAAATTTGATCCCCGATGCTTCGATGAGTTGGGTATAGCCCATTCGATCGGCTACTTGCTTTGTGGGACGCGCTGTGGTAATCCATGTTTCCTTTTTTACTTGTTTACCGTCAACTAATTCAGCGATATACCGGATCTCGCGTAAGGAGGCGTGTGGACACCCAATGCTAACGAAATCGATGGCAGCGTCTTCTTCGTTAAGTTGCTCTTCAGCACTTTTGAGGTGTTTCTCAGTAATGACAATCGTTTCTTTCGGGATCTTTGTTTTATCGGGTGTTATTCCTTCTATATGGAATAAAGCAGTGCCTCCATAAGTGGCTATCGAGGCGCAGAACGATTTGAGTTCGTCTGTAGTAGCAACGGAAATACCTGTGATATAAGGTATGGTCCATTCCGTTTTCGCGTCCAAGATATCGCCGATGGCTTTCCCTAACGTGCCGAATTGAGCAGTTCCTTGGACGGAAGGTTTTACTTTAAATGCAACATGCGCTTGGCGATTTGTATCGAGATGATAGCCATAAAGAGGCGTATATCCGGTTAGAGCGGCGGCTAAGGCACTGGGTCCGCCTTCACGATTGGTTCTGGCACCTATCACTGAATTCGCAAAACAAACGGCACTACTTTCCGCCCATGCGATATGTTCCCCATAATGGGGCAGATTACCCACCAAGTATGGAGTACAAGTGCATGTTGTGATGATGCCCATTTTCGCAAAAGCATCGATGACCCGCTCTTGGTTTTTAGCAAATTCGGGATCAATACCCAGAACTTTCCAGTTTTCCATATCCATGCCCGCAGGATTTAGCGTGGTTAAGACGCGAACCCGACCGTCTGTAGCCATTTGTGCCAGCCAGTCAAGTCCAGGCTCTCCGAGATTGGCGTAACTCACCCCAGCGACTTGGACAGAGGTGACAGGAACCATTTTCTTGGCTCCAAAAATTTCACCGAGTGCGTTGAGAATTTCCATACTTTTCTGCGTGGCATATCCATGTTTGCCTTCGAGCATCTCCTGTTGGATTGGTGTTAGTTTCATTATGTACTTCACTCCTCGAGGAATTTCTTGAGAATAACTTCAGGAAAACTAGCTTTGGCAAAGTTTTTGCCCTCAGTTTTTAGTGGATGAGTTAAATCAAAGCCTATTTTCGTAGTAAGGTAGGTTCCTGGCTCTGAGCTGGGATCAAGGCTGCTTCCCCGTTCTTTGTCTTTAACTATCATATCAACATCGCCTTGGAACCGAGTAGCCATAGCCCATTCCACGTCAAGAGGATCGTAGATGTCAATGTCCTTGTCTACAACGAAGACGTGTTTGCAGCTTCGATGACCTTCGAAAGCGCCTTCAATGGCCAGTTTACCATCTTCTTCTCGTTGTTTATCGATTTGCACGATGGCATGTAACCAGCTGCAGCCCCCAGGATTGATGTTGACATCGAGAACGCGCACACCTTTCTCTTTGACTTTACGGAAAATAGTGGGTTCTCGGGGCATTCCCATGAGTAGCTTGTGTTCAAAGGCACCTGGAAGAAGGGCTTGCCAGATTGCATCTTTTCGATGGGTGATACAGGTGACTTCGAATATGGGTTCGTTACGAATTACGTCGTAAGTCTCAGTGAGATCAATGAACGGTCCCTCATCATGACGTTTATCACGGTAGACTTTTCCTTCGATTACCCATTCACAATCAGCAGGGATAAGTAAATCCGAGGTTTTTGCTTTTACAACGCGAATAGGTTCGAGGGCGTTGGCGATTTCAAGTTCATTTACTCCGATTTCAACACTCGTCGCGGCAGCAACGAGAATATTCGGTGCATTTCCTATACAGTATGCCACATTGACTTCACCAAGGTCTTCGAGGAAGGTGTGAAAGTTCCGTTTGGCAACCACCCGAGTGCTCATCATATCCTTTTTAATCTGCATGGCACGGTGAAAGTCGAGATTCTGGCCATATTTGGGGTGACTGACTACAACAACAGCTGAGGAAATATAGGGACCGCCATCTTGTTCATTATGAAGTAGAATAGGAATCTTATTGAGGTCAACATCTTTTTCCACGACTTCTTGACATGGTGCGTTTTGTATCTGTTCGGGAACTGCACGGTCTTCGATGGCTTTGCTTAATGTAGGAATCATTTCATCGGTTGTGATTCCCAGATATGCTGCCACACTTTCCTTATTGCAAAAGAGATTACCCATAATCCGATAATCTGAATCGCTTACATTTTCAAAAAGGACTGGTCGCGGTTCAACCGCCTTCAGAATTCCTCCAGCTTCAAGCTTCTTGGAGACTGGTTTGGATATTTTTAGGAGAGACCCGTCTTGATCCAGTTTTTGGAGATATTCACGTAGACCCATTAAATTCACCTTATGTTTTTCTATACCCCAATTCTGTAGCGCCAAGCTGAAAAGCCTCGTTGTTTCACCGCTCCAAAGACGTTATTTTGTAATTCTCGACCGGGTGTTAGCGCTACCATGTTCCCGCCGCGACCGGTTCCTGTGAGTTTGGCTCCCCAGGCTCCCGCCTGACGAGAAACACCAACCAACTCTTCTAATTCCACGCAAGAGACACCAATTTCGTTGAGTAGCTTATGATTTTCGTTCATAAGAAGCCCAATAAGTTGGAGGTCATGATCGTCTAACCCCTGGCGTGCGGAATTCACGATATCCACATAGTCTGCAGTTATTTGATCGAACCACTTGGTTTTTTCCTCTTTCATCCGGCGAACATCAGCTACTACTTCTTTTGTACTGGCGGTAATACCAGTACTCGCAATCACAATGTCTGTGGGTTCTTTCATTTTGATGGTTTCGATTGTGGGTGAACCACCGTCGGGATTTCGTTTGTACCAAACGATTCCCCCAAAAGTTGCTGCAGTATTATCAATTCCACTAGGCGTTCCGTGGTATCCCTTTTCACCTTCGAAGGCACAAGCATTGACTTTATTATCATCCCAGCCTAATCGAAATTCATCGTTTAAGGCACGTGCAAGCGCTGTACAGCTGGCGGCACTGGCTCCAATACCGCTAGCACAGACTAGTTTTCCAGCCAATGTGATGGTGATTCCCTCTTCGCTGAGATCGATATCAGCAAATCGGAGAATGTTCTCAATTGACGCCTTTTGTTCATCTAATTTTTTCTTTTTATAGCCCGGGACCGCAGGGCGATTATCAGTTAGCGTCCATCCAGGCTCTGATTTCCTGCGTACAATAGCAGTGGTGGTGGATCCTACTGCTGCGGCAATTGCGGGGAAACCATAGACAACAAAGTGTTCACCAAATAGAATGGTTTTACCATAACCTGAGCCTTTGCCCAACTTCAACGACCTCCAGAGGGGAATAGTGTTAGCGTAAAATAAGGCATTCAGCCTCATTTGTATTGGGGGTAACGAGTCGATTCTGAGCTGAGCGCTTAATAGCCTTTCCATGGCTCGATGAAAATAGGTTAGCCAGGGCTAAAGTTCAGTTCGTCGTAAAGTTGCCTCAAAATCTTCAACTGTAAAGGGAAATTCTGCATCAGGTGTTAGTTGACCACGTTCACGCAGAACTTGGCGTGAAAGAAGCCAATAGGTAAGAGATAGAGATTTTCGACCCTTATTATTACAGGGAATCGCGAGGTCAATATATTGTAATGAGTTATCGGTATCAACTAATGCTACCACGGGCACTCGGATTTTAGCCCCTTCTCGGACAGCTTGAGCATCAGCCCGTGGATCGGTGACGAAGACCAGTTTTGGCTCGGTATATTGGGGTAACCGAGGATTGGTAAAAGTACCTGGAATAAACCGGCCTGCCAGAGGTGTGGCGCCAGTGACTGTACAAAAAGTGTTAATTGGTTTTTGAGCATACTGGCGTGCACCGACCACGGCAACAGTGGAGGGATCCACGCGAGCTAGCATCCGCGCCGCAACACGGATTCGTTCATCAAATTTACGGATATCAAGAACGTAGAGCCCGTCTTGGCGTACCCGGTAGATGTATGGCTCCATGGTGACGGTTTTTACCTGGGTTCCAATGTGGATCCCAGCGGCTAGATATTGGTCAAGAGCCACAAGAAGATCTTCACTCATGGTTAAGTTCGCTCCGCAAATTGAAGAACAGAATCGATGATGTCAACGTGGCTGAGCAGCATTCTTCGACAGCAATAGCGTTTTAGCCCCATTGAATCGAGAACCGCTGCGGGGTCTTCTCCTTGCCTAACACGACGGCTATATTCTTCCCATTTGTCTGCTACTAGGCGACCACAAGTGAAACATCGTATTGGTATAATCATGGATTTCTTCTCCTCTATCGATAGCTTTTCTGCTTTTTCGCTCGAGCACCGGGGCCCCCGAACTTTTTCTTTTCCTTTCGACGTGAATCGCCGGCCATTAGGGTTCGGTCGTATTCCACAAATTGCTTTCGGAGATCAGCGCTCTTTGTATAATCCACAAGCCCACGAGCTACAGCCATTCGCGAAGCTTGAGCCTGACCCATCACACCGCCACCTCGAACATTTACACGAATATCAACCTTCGATGTAATTTCGTCTCCCGCAATCATGAGAGGTTCTTCAATAATTTGCCTAGCAATAAGGGGAGTGTAATTTTCCAAAGGCGTTTTATTTATCTGGATTCGTCCCATTCCTTCCCGTACTGTGGCACGAGCAATTGCGGATTTTCGTTTACCTGAACTTACTGTTATTTTCATGCAGATCTCTTCCATCCAAGTTCTTGGGCAATTTCACCCAAATAGGTGGTTCGGCGCCCAACCCGTTCATACTCAGAGATTTCAAGATTCCGTTTTGTTTTGAGCCCTTCAGGAGTGCCCGTATAGACACGAAGACGTTTCATAGCCTTTCGACCACGGTCCTTTTTCCAAGGAACCATCCCGCGAATAATCCGACGAAGCATACGATCTGGTTGACGCGGGTGCATGGGACCCTTCCAAGGCGCGGTTCGGGTGCGAATTCCCAAGCGTTCTTTGTATTGCAGAATGATACTTGCTCGATTCCCAGACAAGACTGCCTTTTCCGCATTAATGACCACCACATGTTCACCTTGAAGGAGCTGTTTAGCGACCACTGCGGCCAAGCGTCCTGCCACTGCATTGTTAGCATCAACTAGGAGTGGTTCAATAGGAGCAGACTCGCCAGTTTTGGATTTCGCGGATTGTTTCACCATTTTAATTTCTCCTTAGTTGATAATTTGGGCATTCTTTCCCGTTGGATTTTTTTCCATAAATTCTTCGATTGTAAGACACTGACCGCCTTTGGCTTCAATTTTCTCACGTGCTTGCGCTGAGAAGCCCACGGCAGCAACACTGAGTTTGTCTTCGATTACCCCATCGCCAAGAACCTTGCCGGGAACGACTATAATATGACCACGCTTATGATAACGCTGTAAATCACCCACATTAACTGTGAGCCGGGTTCTTCGAGAGGATTGTAAATCATCGAACAATGTGCGCCAGATGCGACCTCCAGGATTTCGGGACTGCCGTTTTAACTTTATGATAAGCTGTTGTCGAGTTTCATCAGTGGTTTTTGATTTCATATTGTATCACGCTCATTTGGATTTCTTCGTCTTCTTTTTTGCGGAGGTCTTTTTCGTTGTTTTAGTGGATTTTGGCTTCTTGGCGGTCTTCGTGGTTTTCTTTTTGGGTTTGGCCTTAGCCTTCGGCTTCGCCTTGGGCTTCGCCTTAGGCTTGGCAGTCTTTTTGGGTGCTCGCCCTGGAAGGAGTTTAATGAGCTCCTCGTATTTGTTTCGGAATACATCTAAACCTTTGTCGACGATTTGTTCTGGTGAAGCAGCACCTGTAGATTCAATTGTCACAATGAAGCTGTTTTCGTCGTATGTCACTGTGATGGCTTGTACATCACAGGTGTCTACACAGAGGTTGCACAATGTACAATTCAGCTCGTCAACTACCACGGCTTTTTTATCTTTCATTTCGAAGACTTGGCGAAAACACGCCTCCACACACTCTTCACAACCGTCACATTTCTCGGGGTCTACTTCAACGTGTGGAATCATTTTGTAGGCCATAGTGGAAACAGGTTGCCACTTAGCATGGTCTTGCCCAATCCCTAATCGTGCATAGGCCTCAACGACAATGCGTTGACCTTTCGCCATTTTGGCAATTGGAATCTTATCGCTTACAGGGACAATGTCAGGATCTTGAGGTTTTAGATCCCCTGTCGTAGCAATATAACCATCCTCGGGGGCTTCAACCTCCATGGTGAATCCCGCTTGACAAAGATGGCAGCCAGCGCCTTCACAATTGCATTCAGATGAAAGAACGTAGGTGTCAAAATTGGTTGTTAAGGGAACAAGGCCAAGACGATGGGCAATTATCTCATCAAACAGAGGTGTTTGGTTTTCAAGAATTACAACTTCTTCAATAGCCATTGATGGGGTTTCAGCAATAATTACGCGGCGTAACGCATTCATCAAGCCAGGACGAACTTCTTCTACATGCAGCTTTAAGGTATCCTCAGTTTTTTCGAGTACGGTTATTTTCATCATCTGTTCGCCTCACTTTGATGCCTAATTTACACCCCATTATACTCTTCGACCCCGGCGGCCTCCAGGTCGGCGTGTGCCGTCATGAGGCATTGGCGTTACCTCTTCAATTCGACCAATTCGCAGGCCGGCCCTGGCAAGCGCACGGATAGCGGCTTGCGCACCTGGACCAGGAGTTTTCGGACCATGACCGCCAGGAGCTCGAACTTTAATGTTAACCCGCGTGATGTCTTTATCCATGGCTGCTCGGGCAGCCCGAAATGCGGCTTGCATTGCAGCATATGGAGAACTTTCATCTCGGTCAGCACGTACAATCATTCCACCCGATGCCCTGGCAATTGTTTCAGCTCCAGTGATATCAGTGATGTGTACGATGGTATCGTTATAGGAACTGTAAATATGAGCCACCCCCCATTTTTCCTGGCTATCAACAGGTGTGGGAGTGCGAGCCCTTCCTCCGGAACGTGGTGTTCGAGTCCGCCTTCGACGAGTAGGTGCCTCCTCTTTCTCTTCCTTCTCCTTTTTTTCCTCGTCGGCTTTCTTTGCAACTCTTTTCTTCTTTGGTGTGGGTTTTTCCTTCGCTTCAGGTTCTGAAGCCTTCGCAGATTTTTTCTTCTTGGCTTTCTCCGGTTCTACTTCTGTTTTTGCAGTCGCTTCGGGTTTTTTGTCAGGAGTCTTTTTCGGTTTTGTTTCTTTGTCTTCGGCCATACCCATCACCAATTAATACAATCATATTCAGTTATTTCGCATCTTTTTTCGGTGCTGCGTCTTTCTTGTCTTTGGCTGAAGGTTCCTTGGGTGTTTCTTCACCTTCTACTTCCTCTGAAATATCTTCTTCCTCATCTTCGTCAATTTCTTCGGTGAGTTCAATCTCTTTGATATCACGGACCTTTGGAATCTTGACTTCAATTTTTTCTTTTGGAGCAGGTTCTGGAGCTTCTGGCTTCGGGGGAGCAACTTCGCCCTTCGGGATTTCCGGATGTAAGGGGCTTCTATATGGGCTTTTAGGAGCATATTTGAGGTTTTTTTCGTGGTCTCTGTAAAGAAGCATGCCTGGAGAGGTTACACGATGATCATCAAGAACGATGTGGCCATGAACAATTAGTTGGCGAGCATGATGCATTGTCTTTGCCAAGCCTTGACGTAGTACCTGTGTTTGCAAGCGCCGTTCAAGTACATCACGAATTGTCAGATTCAAAATATCATCTAATTGTGAATCCTTGTTAATGAGAGCTAACCGGCTGAGCCGACCAAGTAGTTGACCTTCTTGCACTATACGTTCTTCAATGGGTAGTGCGACAAGATCTCGTGCTGTGCTACGGAATTGTGTAAGTTGTGTTCGATGTTTCCATAGTTCACGTTTATTTCGAAGACCGTATTCACCCACGTAGATCAGTTCTTCTGCAAGTCGGGTCTTCTGCCAGGGGTGTCCAGGTGCAAAGTATTTTTTCTTTGGTTTTCGTATTCCGCCCATTTTTTTCACCTAGGGGTAGCTGGTCGGCGCTTTCTGGTGACACCAACTGTTCTTCCTCGTCGACCCGTACAGCGAGTTCGTTGTCCTCGGACTTTTAATCCAAGCCCATGGCGTATCCCTTTCCAGCTCTTTGTTTTCATCATATGGTCAATGTCCATTTTGAGTTGAAAATCAAGGTCTGCACCGGTGAAGTGCTTGTTTTCTCCACTTTTCATATCCTTCTGTCGGTTTAGCATCCAATGAGGAATACCAAATTTGGAAGGTGATTCGAGTATTTCCTCGATTTTTGTGACGTCTTCGTCAGTGATGAAGCCTGCGCGCTGTTCAGGATTAAGTCCTGCGGCTTCAGCGATAGCCCGGGCTAAACGGCATCCAACCCCTTTCACAGCACTCAGGGCCATGTCCAGTTTTTGACTGCCGTCCAGATCGGTTCGAGCAACTCGGATTATGTATCGATATGAAGATGACAAATTAGCACCTCAAGTAGCGCTAGCTCTGAGCTATCGCAATCGAAATACAGAACCGCTTTTAAATGTGTTGCCAAAGTCCGAATCCAATTACGACTTTTT
>JABXGS010000222.1 GCA_016550425.1 archaeon | reverse complement strand
TATAATGTGTTGGCTCAACGCATTGCTGATCATGTAATTGCTGAGGAGCCGAAAGTCTTGGAAATTGCTGTGAAAATCTTGTCTCGAATCGGATATCCAATCGATCAACCATTAATTGCTTATACAGAAATCATTCCGGACAGAAATGCTTCATGGAGCGCCGTGGAAAAGAGCGTTGCTTCCATTGTTGATGCGGAGCTTGAAGATGTGTGTTCCGTTCAACAGCTTATCCTTGATGGTAAAGCACAGTTATTCTAGCAAAAAGACCAACATTCTGCAAAGGTTTCTACAGTGCAAGGCTAATCAAAATTAGTTGTATTCCAAATCCTACAGATAAGGCAATTATGAGAATAGCAACGATCATTTTCGCCCATGGAGGCTGGCGAGCTTTTTCAACGATGTATACTAGCCATACGGCAAGAAGAATACCAAAAGTAATGAGAAGTCCGCCATACACAGGATACCAAGGAAGGAATAACGACCATTGCATGGTGAATAACACCTGTAAAGTTCAGGGGAGAGTGAACTGCTTCACCTTTTTAATTATCTTTTGGTCTAGGGGATTTCGCTTATTGAAGCAAGGGCTTATACACTCATTGGATGCTTCTTATTGAATTCCTTCCCATCAACTAGAAGTGTACGATGGAGAATACCACTCCGTTTCGTTTTCAACCTCACATCTTTCGAACTGATTCGTTTCATATCAGGAGGGAATATGAGGTTTTGTATATCGTATGAGTTTGCGATTTGAAGTGTAGAGAAACCCGAAGGAAGTTCATCAAGGAAATCAGGAACAAGTTGATTAAGGACTTCGTTTAGAAACTCATTTCCATCGGGGACAGTGGTTGTGCAAAACTTCAATCTTTCTTTTAGCGGTGGCTCCTTCTGAGCCGAAGGGATTTTTGTTTTAGTTTTGTGGGTCCAACCAATCGTTGTGTTCAGTGTACAGAAAACATATGCTAGTTCTGGAATATCGCCGTAGAGGGGTGCTACTTGTTTTGGTGAATATTTACCTGTCAATTTCGATTGAAACAATAGTGTTCGAGGTTTCTTCTTAGAGGGATCGGCTTTGAACCCCAGCTCAGCTAAGATTTCATCGAGCGGTTCATACCCGAGAATTAATCCTGCCAGGGTGACTGTTTCTACCGGTGCTATTGAGACCATGACTGAGGCAGGCAAATCCTGATACATGTGGGTTGAACGCATTTTGACCTTGCCTGCTTTTGTGACTGTAATTTCAGCAGCAGGTCCTGGGTATACACCTCGTCCATATCGCAAAAAGTTCCTGTGCACGATATCGTCAATGGTACCGTTCAAGATTTTTGTAATGAAATGCATCTACTCACACCAACGAAAATTATCTGAATCTTTTGCAAAATAAGTATTAGGTAGATTGCTATCTTACATGCATACCTTTTTACTTTGATGTATACTTCAAATCATCAATGAGTTCTGTGAGGTACTTGGGTTGACGAGAGACAAGAGTTGGAAACGGGAAATTATTGAAGATGCCCTTGTGATCGGTCTTGTACTCGTTATTGTTTGGGGAACCGGTGTAGGACTCCAGTTGTATCTCCAAACGCCTTCACCACTACTTGCTGTTGAGTCTGAGTCTATGGAGCCTACCTTATATCGAGGAGATCTAGTAATCGTTCGAGCTGTCGATCCAGTCACCCTGCAAGTTGGAGATATTGTTATTTATGATGGATCATCGCTTCCCGGTTATACTCGGAATGTTCCTATCGTCCATCGTATCATTGCGATTGATAACAGCACGGGTGTCTTGTTCTTTTTTACACGAGGAGATAACAATCCGGCACCCGACGGTGGAAACAGGACAGCCGACGACATTATTGCAAAAGTCATTGGGAGTATTCGTTATCTGGGTTTTGTAACTTTACTACTAATCTCACCCTACGGAATTACTTCTATCATTGTTTTAGTAGTGGTTTTCTTCTTAACGTCTTTACTATGTGAAAACTTGGCGCCACAAAAGAGGGATGAAGAACTCGAAACAGGCAAGGCGATAGAGCACGAATAGGCAGATACTTTTTAACCAGCATTTGGGAAGTTTATGGTGTTCACATAATTGCTTCCATGGCGGTCCCTGGGAGAAGTGACACAGAACGAGAAATTTAGTAGGTGCTTTAAATGACTACTGCAGTGACTTTTGAATCAATATCGCCAGCCGATTTCTTCTATCGAAACCGATCGATTGCTGGTTTCGATAACAGTATGCGGGCACTATATACAGCAGTTCGTGAACTAGTAGAAAATTCCCTTGATGCATGTGAAGATGGAGGATTCCTTCCAACCATCGATGTGAAGCTCAAAGAGGCATCACACAATTGGTTTAAACTCCGGGTTCAGGACAACGGAATTGGAGTTCCTCGAGATCATATCCTTCCAGCGTTTGGTCAAATTCTCTACGGTTCGAAGTATGAGCATAAACAGGCCCGAGGTCGGTTCGGCCTTGGAGGCAAAATGGCATTTCTTTTTGGGCAGATTACTACGAGTGAACCGTTGCAGGTAATTTCAGCTCCACTTGATGGTGAACATGTTTTCGATGTGATGTTACGGCAAGATATTGAAGAAAATAAACCAGAACTAATGAAGTGGGAACGCCGTAAAAATCGGGATAACGATCATGGTTGTATACTTGAATTCACTCTTGAAGGTAATTGGCGGAGTGCTAAACGTTATATTATTGATTATATTCAGCAAACTGCCCTCATTACACCATACGCTAGTTTAACATTTACGGAACCAGATGGAACCGTTCACAAGTATAAGCGATCAGTGAAGACCTTACCTCCACCTCCTCAACCAGTGAATCCGCATCCGAAAGGAATGGATATTGAACAGCTTTCTCGTGTGATTGAAGATACGAAGACCACAGATATGGTGACCTTCCTTCGGACTCACTTTCATCGTGTTGGACCAAAGACTGCGAAAGCATTCCTTAAAACAATCAATATGCCCTATTCACAAGATCCCCGGGGACTGAAGCCAAATGACTTGGTAAAAATTGCTCGTGGTTTTGAAGAATATGATAAATGGTTGCCCCCAGATGCCCGGGTGTTATCACCGCTAGGTGTAAAACTGCTAGAGGCGGGTATCCATTCCACTCTCAATCCGGAGTTTGTCCAAGTAACCCAACGACCACCGAATAGTTATGGAGGCCACCCATTCATTGTTGAATGTGGACTCGCTTATGGTGGCGATGTCCCCATGAAAGAATCAATAATCATCTACCGGTTCGCTAATCGAATTCCATTAATCTTTGACGAATACAAAGATGTCTCTGCGAAGGTAATTCGGGCTATTCCTTGGTCAAGGTATCGTATTCGCCCTGGAATGCCAATAGCAGCTTTTGTGGCAGTTGTGAGTACAAAAATTCCATTCAAAACTGCCGGTAAGGAATTCATCGCTGATCTTACAGAATTAGAGTACGATATTCGAATGGGATTGATGGAGTGCGCTCGTGGATTAAAAGGACACTTACGGCAGAAAGAAAAGGTACAAAGAGAAAGGGTTCGAGCCAGCGTTTACGAAAAGTACTTACCAATTATTGCCAGGGATATTGCCGCATTAGCAGGAAAGCGGAAAGTTCCTGATACCAAATCGCTAGTCAAAAGCGCTTTGACGATTTCACTTGAGGGAGAAGAAGAAAGCGAAGAAGAATCGCCTGCTGAAGAGGGACTACTACAAGAGTCTCCTCCTGAAATTGAAGAACCAGAGGACATGGAAGAAATGGAGGAAGCATAACGATGGCAGAATATACCCCCGACCACATTATTCGACAATTATCACGTCGATGGAAAACGACTAAGCGCCTAACAAAACTACTTAAAATCGACTCCACTCGACTTCGTCGAGCACTGAAGAAAATGGAAGAAGAAGGGTTAGTGGAATCCCGTAAGCGAACTGGGCAACTTGAGTGGCGATTGGCTAAAGGTGAAGCAAAACGTATTAGCCAAATCAAGAAGGAACCTAAGGCATTCAAAGAGGAGCAAAAAACATCTGAACAGATTCGCAATGATATGAAAGGAGTTGGTCAGACCCTATATCGGACCCTTTCAAGAGGTCAGTTTCCAGAAATTGAATTGCCAAGTCGTAGTACGGGTAATATCCGATTTGACCAAGAATTAGGCCAGTATGTACTTGCAGGAAAAACCGTAACCCGGTCAACTAAGAATGTCGGTCAAATCCGAAGCTTCAGTCAATTTGTGTGGGTCATGCGGTTTCTAAAAGAATTGATCACTGAAGGTAAATCCAGTACTTTACGAGATATTTATTACCAGTCATTTGGCTTCGGGGTGAAATTTGCTCAACAAAGTGAAAGTGATACAACGATCACTGATGTTGAAGCAAAGCTAAGGACTCCTCGTGAATCATTCCGAGTCTTTCCTGAGGAACGCGCAGCCATTTATGGTGATTTAACTGTTGAGTACACGTCACCTCCCAAATATGCAGGAAAACAGGTGAACTTAACTGATCACCCTGATGGCCTCATGATTGGTCCGTACCTGACATCTGCAAAATTCCTTAAGTGCAAAGCAAAGCGGGTAATTGCCATTGAATCGGGTGGTATGTTTACTCGATTCGTTGAAGATGGAGTTCACGAAACCCAAGATGCAATTCTCATTCATACCGCAGGCCAGGCGCCGCGCAGCGTTCGACGGACAATACGACGGCTTCGATATGAATTGAATTTACCAACCTTCCTGTTCGTAGACGCTGACCCTTGGGGAGCACATATTGCCATGGTAATTATCTCAGGAAGCGCTTCTGCAGCACACCTTCGCGGACTGGCTACGCCAGATGCCATTTGGATGGGTGTTTGGGCTTCAGATATTCAGAAGTATAATCTGCCGAGTGATCCATTCACTGATACTGATAAGAAACGCACCCAAGATTTGCTGAAAGACCCTCGTTACCAAACCAAATTCTGGCAAAAAGAGTTGAATTTATTCCTCAAAAATCAAAGAAAGGCAGAGCAACAGGCTTTCAGCCGGTATGGACTCAGTTTTGTCACCGAGGAATATTTGCCAAACAAGTTTAAGGAAATCACTAAACTTCAACAACAAGGTATCCTCTAAATCTCAAATCCCTAACACAATCAAAGATGGCGAAGGCAGAATTCTTTTGTACCGTAAGACTACCATTCTTACGTCAGACTCATTTGGATGTGACGATGGTGGATACCGTTAGTTTTCCTTACGGAAAGGAACAGGTTCAATTGAAGATTCCAGACCGCAATTTTCTCGGCTTTTTAGACGCCAAACCAATGAAAGGAACCGCCAATCCAAACCAGGTAGTAACTGAGGCGATTCTGAATCCTATTGGCTCGCCGCAATTAAGTGAAATCGCCCGGCCAGGACAGACCGCAGCCATAGTCGTTGATGACCACACCCGAGGCTTACCCTGCCATATTCTGATTAACCCCCTCATGGATCAGCTTCGCGAAGCAGGAATCAAGGAAAAGGATGTCACCATCATTTTTGGAACGGGAACACACAGGGCAACAAACCTAGAAGAACAGCAAGCTCTTCTATGTGATGTCTCCTGTCAAAGCCACCGCGTTAAAGTTCATAGTTGTGACGCCAAAGATTTGGTCGATGTGGGCACCACCTCGTTTGGAACCAAAGTAGAAATTAACCCAACATTTCATGACGCGGATCTTCATTTACTCACCGGAGATATCGGTTATCATTATTATGCGGGATTCGGAGGCGGTCGAAAGAGTGTATTACCTGCAATAAGTAGCCGTGCCACTATCAACAAAAATCACGGCATGTTAACAGACCCCAAGGCAACTACCGGAAATCTCGAAGATAATCCCATCCACCTTGATATGACTGAAGCAGCCCGTCTAGCCCGAACCGATTTTATCGTTAATTTCGTACGGAACACAAACAAAGAAATTGTCACGGCTTATGCAGGTGACCTAGAACAAGCGTTCTTGGAAGGAACCAGTTTCGCCGATTCAATGGGTCGAGTGAAAATCAAGGAAAAGGCAGATATCGTAATCACTAGCTGCGGATATCCGAAGGATATAAACCTCTACCAAGGAACGAAAGCTATGGTTCACGCACTCGGTGCAGTACGAGATGGTGGTGTACTAATTGCTCTTCTTGAATGTCGTGAGGGAATTGGTAACCAAGTCTTCGAAGAATGGGCGCACAAATATCTATCTTTTGATGAATTAAGTCACCAGATTCAGACTAATTTCATCATGGGTGGACACAAGATCTTTTACATGGCCCAAGGTGCAAACCGCGTGCATCAATATTTGATTTCTAGTCTTGATCCTAAGGAACTGGAACAGTTCTACTATGTTACTCCCTTCAATTCAATTGAGAAAGCCCTAGAAGCTGCTTTTGAGCAAGTAGGCAACGATTCAAGCGTATGGGCAATGCCCCATGGGACTGATGTTTTGCCCTCGATTTAGTCGAAAATATCTTCCCAGTATTAACGAAGCTCAGGGAAAAGGTAATAAAAATCCCATAGTTAGCGGGGGAAGAAGGAGTATCACCATAACATAGGAGAGTGGTCCCACAATTTTCCTCCAAGTGCTAATCGGAGAAACATCATCAATTGGTCCTGGGTGCCGTCCTGCGAACAAAAAGAAGGCAATAAGTGCCATAAACCAATAACCAAAGATGAACAATACAAAAATGCCTACAAATGATACTAATCGGTGGAATCGGCCACCAACGAGGGCTCGGGAAACGTGCCCTCCATCAAGCTGCCCAATCGGGAAGTAATTTAGAGCTGTGATGAGAAAACCGACCCAACCTGCAAAAGCAACAGGATGCAGATACGCTGTATAACCTGCGGGAATACCAAAGGTGATTAACGCCCAAATCCAATCAAAGAGAAGTGGTGTTGGAAGCGCACTGAAGGTAAGTCCATTGAGTTGCATCCACGCATATAGATCAGTGGATTGAGCTTGACTAAGAATGGGGCTAATTGACAACCCAATCACCACGACTACTACTGAAACGAGAAAGCCAACGACTGGTCCACTGATTCCCAAATCAAAAAGGCTGTCTCGTGTTGGTGGAGGCGATCGTTGAACAATGAGTGCACCAAAGGTTCCATAATAGAAACCTGGAATAAAGTAAGGCATCGAAGCTTCAACTTTATGATAACGACTTGCTCCAACATGTCCAAATTCATGAAGACCAATTATTGCTAGAAGGGCAATAGTATAGCCAATCATCACAATAACCGGATCATAGGTGATGCCGAAATAAGTAGCGTAAATATAAGCAAATGCGGGATCAGTAGCGAAGAACCAGCCTGCAAAAAGAACCGTAATGACTGTAGCAACAAAGAGGATGATATTCATTGTATAGCTGCTGGCTCGTCGTGGGGGAGGAGCTGGAATCAGTTTAATCACTGTACTCTTTTCACCAGTCCCTGCGAACAGTTCAACGTGCCGAATTACAGCTAGCAGGTTGTGGGGTTCAAGACGTTTCGTTAGGCGATTTGATCGTTCCTTTATTTTCGAGTCAACTTCGATGACGAAAATAGGGAGATTATCATGAGCGTCAATGTATGCGTAGGTGACTACGAATTCTTCTTTGACGATATCTCTGAGCTTCAGAAGATAGGTATCTGGTATGAAGGTGTCTCCGCCCGAAAACATAGAAGTATCTTCTACGCTTGAATCTTTGACTGGGGGAGTTTCTTCATTTGACAAAGGCGGTCACCGCAAAACTCTAAGCACGCCTGAGAGTCGAGGCACAAAAAGCTTTCCAAATAGTCAGGCGGTGAATTTTTAATGACCAATAGTATGGACTCTACTAGCTGATTTCATTGACTGAGCTCCAAGGCATTGTCGTGCGAAAGGCAGAACCGACCGATATCCCAGCAGTAATGAGGATCAATCTTGACACTCTGCCAGAGAATTACCCCGAATACTTCTTTCGCCAAATCCAAGAACGTTATGCTGAAGCGTTCTTTGTCGCTGAAAAAGAGGGGAAAGTGATTGGTTACATTATGTGCCGGATGGAGGGTGGGATTTCAAATTTCGGATTACGGTGGGTTCGTCGAGGGCATATTGTAAGCGTGGCGGTTTTACAAGAATACCGTCGCCAAAATATCGCATCGGAGCTTATCACACATTCTATGAAGACGCTTGAAACTGTATACGCGGCAAAAGAAATTATTCTTGAAGTGCGAATTTCAAATCATGCAGCGGTCAAGCTTTATGATAAACTTGGATTCAAGCGGATCCGAACCTTACCGACTTACTATCGAAATGGTGAAGATGCGCAGCTTATGGCACTAAAACTTCGCTAGCGCCGGATTTATGAAGCATTGAACGAATTGTCTTTGTTCCAAAGATTTCAGGATATGATGTACGAGACAGGGTGAGTTTTGTTATGAAGTTGAAAGTTCAGATTTTAGATATTGATACTGGTGGTGTACATAAGATATTACTCAATCCCGT
>JABXGS010000221.1 GCA_016550425.1 archaeon | reverse complement strand
GAAGATAACACACTTCATCCGCTATTGAACCCCACAACCTACGAACTAGCCATAAAACAAGGAATTCTAGATGCTCCTGGTTTGAAAGGTAACCCCATTGCACGTGGGCAACTGCAAACGCAGATGATTGAGGGAGCCTGTTATGCCATTGATGAAAATGGTGAAATCCTCTCCGAGCCCGACCGCCTTGAGGAACTCGTTCCCAAAAAACTAGCAGCCTCAGAGGAACGCGAAAAACAACATGAAATGTTAGTGCACTAAATTGCTTAAAGAATTAAACTCAGAAATTGATCAACACTGTCAATGTGGCTTTCCGCTACCGAATAAAGATGATATTTGTGTTGCGTGTCTGCCTCCCTAATTTCGTATGACTATTGGTCGACAAGCCAATTGGCATCAACCTTGTTTTGAAAACTCAAACGAATAATGTAAAATCCAATTCTGTGACACAAAATAAAACAAAACATCTTTCGTACAAGGATAGGAATAGCGTATATGCCTTCGAAAGTAGAAAAAACGCTAATAACACAGCAAAAAATAGTCTGGTACCAATTAAAAGAATGCACGAAAATTAGATTTTCAGGTAGAAGAAGAAAGGGCTGGTATCCGCCTTCCTGACGCCTATGGAAAGGCGTCTGTCTAGTCCTTGCGCAGCCTCTTTGCCACGAGCTTCCTTATTTCTTCAAGGAGGACAACCATGAATCCAAACAAGACCACTCCTAGCCATTCATACCAAGCAAGCGGTACAAGTCTAAAGATTGCTGCTAGCGCGGGGACCACAAAGAGGATTCCAACCAGTATGATGTCGATGAGATAGACGACGAGTATGTATCGATTCCGAAGGATTCCCATCTCTCGGATTGACTTGGTGGGGGATCTGCAATTCTGGACGCTGAACCACTGGACCACGATGAGAGAAACGAACATCAGTGTCCTGATCTTATCTTCTGGCAGGCCAAGATTCTGGTAGTAGATGATGACAACTATGGATGCCATGATGCCACCATAGAAGAGCGCTCTGCTGAGGGTTCCCCAAGAGAGAATTCGATCCTTCAATGAGCCTGGCCCTTCATCCAAGAGCCCCTCCTCTTTTGGCTCGAGAGAGAGCGCAATGTCTAGCATACCATCGGTAACGAGATTGACCCAAAGGATTTGAATCGGAAGCAGAAGAACAGGATTCACAAAAAGCAGAAGCACCGCAAGTATAGTGAAGCTCTCCGCCAGGTTCGTCGATGTCAGAAAAAGAACAACACGCCGGAGCGAGGTCAGGATGTTTCTGCCCTCTTCAATGCCATCGACTACGGCCTCAAAGCGCTCGTCTTGCAACACAATATCGGAGGCCTCCTTGGCGATGTCAGTCCCTGTGACACCCATGGCTATGCCAACGTTAGCTTGTCTTAGGGCTGGACTGTCATTCACGCCATCGCCTGTCATGCTGACGAGCTTTTCAAGGCTCTGTAGTGCTTTCACAACCCTGAGCTTGTGGATTGGGCTCGTTCTGGAGAGGACTGTGGCACCATGAGTCAGTGCCTCCTGAAGCTGCTGATCATCCATAGCATCTATCTCATCACCAGTAAGTGTCAGATCTCCTCTCTCCTCAACAAAAATGCCCACTTCCTGTCCAATTGCTTTGGCTGTAAAGGCATTGTCACCAGTTACCATGATAACATCAATGCCTGCACTGTTTGCTTTCTCAATATAGTCACGGACTCCTTCCCTCGGCGGGTCGTTAATTCCACAGAGCCCAACGAACGTCATATCTCGGAGATCTTCGTTGGCGAGCTGGGTCTTATCAGAGGGCACAGTCTTGATCGCGCATGCTAGCATTCTGAGTCCTTGTGAAGCGAACTCCGTCACGATCTCCTCTGTGTTAGACGAGGTTGCAAGTAATTGCTCTATGACCTCTGGGGCTCCCTTTACTATTATCAGATTTCCATCTCCTTCTGCACCCAGAAGACTGCCGGGCTGATGAAGCGTAGCCATGAACTTCCTCTCGCTGTTGAAGGGAATCTCAGAAATCCGTGGCCAGGCCTCCTCGAGCACATACTTGTGAAGACCGACCTTCTCCAGCGCCACCAGTAGAGCTGCCTCGGTAGGCGCGCCTCGTATCCTCCATGCCCGATCAGCTCCGGTGCAGATTCGCGTTGGGTCGTCTTCTGTGAGGCACTCCGAATAGACTTCTGAGTCGTTACAGAGAGCCATCATCGTTAGAAGCCTTTCAAGGTCGGGGTATTCCTTGAGCTGATCCCCCTTGATTCGCTCTTCTGAAGACACCTGGCTCACATCAAGGTCAGGCGAACGCAGGCATCCTTCTGGACCACAGCCTGCAAGGAAGACCCCTCCACTTTCAACATCAAATCCTGAGCCACTTACCTCGAACATATGGTTCGCAGTGAATATCCTACGGGTCATCATTTGGTTCTTCGTAAGGGTTCCGGTCTTATCCGAGCAAATGACATTGACTAGACCTAGTGTTTCTACGACTCCTAAGTTTCTCACAATGACATTCTTCTGTGAGAGCGTGTAGACTCCAACAGAGAGCACTATGGTGACAATTGCGATGAGTCCTTCAGGAATCGCAGATACAAGTGCAGATAGTGAGAACAGAAATAGTTCCACAAGGGGTATGCTTCGGTAGAGTCCCAAGACTACAGTGAGCACCAAGAAGAGCATTGCTGCAGCAAGAAAGAAGATGCTCAGTCGCCTTAATCGAATCATAATGGTTGGTTCTTTCCTAGCGACGCCTGCGAGCTCCTTGTTGATTTCACCCAAGGTGGTATTATCGCCAGTAGCCTGCACCAGAATACGGGCACGTCCTTCTGTGACATACGAGCCGGCGAAGACCTTGTTGGACTCCTCATAGTAGTGTGGGTTTTCAACTGCGCAGAACACATCTTTTTTGATTGGTACGCTCTCTCCAGTAAGGAGGCTCTCATCGACATGCAGGTTGCTCTCAAATAACACCCTTCCGTCGGCTGGGACCTTCTCTCCAGCTCTGAGAAGGAGCAGGTCCCCAGGCACCAGCTCTGCGGAGGGGATCTCGGTCTCCTCTCCACCGCGAATGACGAGAGACCTCTGTTCTATGAGCTTCTTGATGGACTCGATGGTTCTTTCGGCCTTCCACTCTTGGACGAAACCTATGGTCGCATTGATCAACAGAATGATTGCGATGACCACTGCATCTATTGCATGGTCTACTAGAATTGAAACAACGGCTGCAAGAATAAGAACATACACCAGAGGCGACTTGAACTGACGGAGAAAGAGTGAAACGGGACTCTGCCTCTCCTTCATTGTGAGTTCGTTCCGCCCGTATTCCAAGAGCTTCTGTTTCGCCTCTTCTGGTTTCAGCCCTTCTGGGTTCGTACCGAGGCTCACTAGACATTCCGAATAGTCGAGAAACCCTTCTGGTGGAGATTTTTTACTCATGCCAATCACTGGTCCGATGGTCTAGACTTGAGGTCCATATATATGCTTCATGCAGTGTGATAGTCTGAGAGCTAGTGCTCACTTTCACTGCGAATAAGTTCTTCTTGGAAAACCCGTTTCTCATCATTAAAATACGACGCTCTCGTAATATCTTTGGCTGGTTTTATGACGGAAGCCCCTCATCCGCTTAGGTTCGGCGTGATTACAACACAAAACGCCCCTTGGGACACACTGGTGAAGCGGTGGAAATTCATTGAAAACGCTGGCTTTGATAGCCTTTGGGTCGCTGATCATTTCACCGTCCCCTATCCCGCGTATGCCGATATGCCCTTCTTCGAAGCCTGGACCACTCTAACCGCCATGGCCTCCCAGACTTCACGCATTCGCATCGGCACCCTAGTAACCGCCATCACCTGGCGCAACCCCGCCTTGCTCGCCCGCCAAGCCCTTACCGTCGACCACCTCTCCAACGGGCGATTAGAACTCGGGTTGGGCACTGGGAGTTCCACCGACATCGGCGTCAAAATGACTGGACTTGACCCTTGGTCCCGTAGGGAACGATTTGAACGGTTCTGTGAATATGTCGAAGTTGTTGATGCCCTGCTTCGTCAGCCTACCACCACCTACC
Organism: archaeon; assembly: GCA_016550425.1. Next base: position 13,547 of record JABXGS010000221.1, on the reverse strand, counting down.
ACGGTCAATACTATCACATCGAGAAGGCCCAGATGCACCCACGACCCATCCAGCAGCCCCGCCCACCTATCACCATCGGTGCTTACGGCCCCCGTATGCTCAAAGTCACCGCACGCTACGCAGATATGTGGAACTGCATTGGTGGCGTCACCGATGCCGCCATCGCGGAATTGACTCTAAGAAACCACCAAATCGATGCCCACTGCAACACCATCGGACGCGACCCCCACGCCATCCGCCGCTCCTATATCCTTTGTGATCCCGTTGAGCTCCGAAATCTCGGACCAATTTCAATCTATGACTCCGCCGAAGCCTTCCAGAACGCTGTGGACAAATGTCTCCACGCCGGCATCACCACAATCATCCTCGGATACCCCTTCGTCGACGACCAAATCCCCAATTTTGAAAAAATAGCCACACACACTATACCGAAAATCCAACAACGCTACAAACAGAACGCAAAATAACTAAACCCCAAATCCTTGACATCGAAGGATTACCACAGATTTGTAACATGATATGGCAGCTATGTCTTCGAATAGGTTGTCAATTAGCAGGTAATAGTTAGAAACTCTGTTTACTCGTGAAAAATTGATACTTATGGAAGAATTCGTTGTTTACGAATATGAGGGAATAATGTCTTTTGCGAATTGTTCCATTGCTTCAACTTGTCTTCCAGCAGGAAATGGCGTTAAGAAATATTGTGCCCCTACCTTTTCTGCGGCTTCCACCCTGCCTTGACATTCTTTCACATCAAATGGATTATACAAGAGATGAAAATGAAAACTCCCAAACATAAAGGCTGGTTTGTTTCTCCGTTTTTGTTCCTTAACACTTTGCAGCACCGCTGCTTTTTTCTCCTCAAAGAGTTCGCATTCCAATTCGAGGTTCTCCTCAGCGGTTTTGATATATGTGATATCAGCAAAACGACCCGCCAATCCCAGCATTCGATTCTTATGCCCTCCGAAGAGCAAGGTTGGGTGTGGTTTTTGCACGGGTTTTGGTTCCAATACGGCACCCTTCGCTTGGTAAAACTTCCCCTCAAAATAGACCTCGTCTTCCGTCCATAAGCGACGGATCAATTCCACGCCTTCTTCGACCTTATCAACCCGCACTTTTGGCGAATCCCACACGCTATATCCTTCGAATTCGACATCAGACCAGCCGGCACCCACCCCTAAGACCACACGACCCTTCGATAAGACATCTACGGTAGTCACCATCTTGGCCAGTATTCCCGGTGGACGCAATGGAATCGGCGATACCAATGTTCCTAACCGCACACGCTCTGTCCTACTCGCAAGTACAGCTAACGCAATCCAAGACTCCAAGGTGGAATTTCGATCCGGACGAAGCCCCATCACTTCTTTGCTAAACATATAATGATCTGGCATCAATACACCATTAAAACCCAATCGATCTGCAGCTAACACAACCTCCTCAATTGCTGACCACTCATTCATCCAATTCGTATACAATCCAACGAAGAACTGCACTACCTTAAACCCTCCACCAATGAATGCGCTGATTTGAAATAAAAGCCTTACAAAATGTACTGAAATACTGGTTCTAGGATGTGAACCAAATCATCTTTCATAGCATTTGAAGGACCCCAAGCATGTATGTCTTCGACACTTGGTAGAATGACACATAATAAATGAGAAACCCCCTTTCTCTAACCTTGGAGCCACTCAGCATCTAGTAGGCTACAATACGATTAGTGAGTTTGTTATGTCCACTTTTTGGACATTACTTTGGAATAAGATATTTAGGTTTTGGAAACTTATTTGGAGAATAGCTGGTTGGCTGCGTGAAGATAGGAGAAAATATTCTAGCGGCCATTGGGAATACTTCATTGGTGCAGTTGCAGCAAGTGGTTCCGCAGGGGTATGCCCGTGTGCTTGTGAAGTTGGAGTGGGAAAACCCAACGGGGAGCATGAAAGATCGTATGGCACAAGCAATGATTGATAAAGCCGAACAAGATGGTCGGTTGAAACCGGGTGGAACCGTAGTTGAATATACTGGGGGAAGTACTGGTACATCGCTGGCATTTATTTGTGCAGCAAAAGGGTATCGACTTCGAATAGTCTCTTCGGATGCCTTTAGTCGCGATAAACTGGATCATATGCAGGCTTTAGGTGCGGAAGTAACAGTTATTCCAAGTCATGGTCGTGGAATAACCAAGGAATTAATTGACGCAATGATTGAAAAGGCGCGTAAAATTAGTGAAGCACCAAAGACGTACTGGACCAATCAACTGCATAACCAAGACCAGATATCCGGATATTTTGCTCTCGCTGAGGAAATTTGGGAACAAACAGAGGGCGCGGTTGATGCTTTTGTACAAGTCGTTGGGACAGCGGGATCTCTCATGGGAACAGCGAAGGTGTTGAAGAAGCAGCATCCAGATGTGAAAATAGTGGCGGTTGAGCCTAGAGAATCACCTGTTCTGTCTGGTGGGAGCAGAGGGGCTCATGGTATCGATGGAATCGGTATTGGGTTTATCCCCCCTTTATGGAATTCCAGTTTGATTGATGAGATAATACGAGTTTCCACACAGGAAGCCAAAGTAATGGCTCAACGCTTAGCACGAGAGGAAGGGCTCTTCGCAGGCACTTCATCAGGTGCTAATGTGGTAGCAGCTATTAAGATCGCGAAAACATTAGGACCAAAGGCTACAGTAGTTACATTGCTAAACGATTCAGGGCTAAAATACCTGAGTACAGACCTTTACAAAACAAAGTAGTCCTTTACAGGTCAAAAAACTCTTGGGTGCTGTGTTATCTGTTCATCACGCTAGTCATCGTTTTCATCTATCTAGCATATGTGCTGTGAAACAAATTATCTTTCACATCAAATACAGAAGCCATTTATCAGTTTTCAACCAAAATCGAAGAGCCAACATCCTCGACCCTTCGTCGATTTGTACCAAATGCGTTCAATCACCCCCTCATCTTCAGAATACAGCTTGTCCCATTACCTCCTCGGTTATCATGTTAACAAATTATTAATTCAAGTGAAGCCCCAAAACTATCATAACACCAGGGACTGATACTTTAAAGTCATCAGCACAAATAATACCAAAGAAGGGCGGAACTATTGCTTCAACCAACTGATCCACTAGGCGATATTATCGGAGCATTTTATGCATTTGTGTACTTTTTGCAGCTGAATTTTTTTCCCATCCTGTTTCTCATACTCATCTGGATTATCCTTCTCATTCTCTCCAGCATCATAACACGATTAGTCCGAAGACGGGCAAAAACCCTCGGAGTTCCACCCAACGCCATAAACGGAATTAATCTGGCAATTCGAATCATCTTCATCTGGATTGCGGTCATCGCCATAACCGCCTTTCTCCCCCTGCATATTCAAGTCTGGGTCGTCAGCATTGTAGGTGATGCTGCTGTCATTATTGGTCTCGCAGTTGGGATCGCCATCAGCCTGGCTATACGAAATTTTGTGGCAGGATTATACGTAATGGTTACCAATCCTTTCAATGTCGGAGACTATGTACGCATTGGTTCCAACGAAGGAATCGTTTTAGAAATCAGTCTTAACTATACAAAAATACGGCAAATGGATGGAACCACAGCACTCATCCCAAATGATAACGTGATGAGCTCATCGGTAACCAATTTCCGCTTTGAACAAAAAAGACTACTCGAAACTGACCAAAAACAAGAGCCTCACGAAGACGTTTCCATTCCCAACCGAATCTGGAAAGTCCTTAGCCAAGCTGTAGATACATCAACACTCATCCAATACGCTTTCGAACTCCAGTTCCCCATCGCACCCGGACTCAATCACTATGAAGAAAAACTCCGCCCGGTCATGAAACGCTGGACCCGCAAATTTGGCTATAAACCCGACTTTGTCCTGTCCTCAACCTCAAACTTTGCGTTTACTTACACATTCACTATCTTCGTAGAGAATCCCAAACTACTCTTAGATTCCCGCTTTGATTTTCTCGAAGATATCACCCGCGCAGTATATTAAACGCCAGACCCCGACATAAGCAAAACCTGATGAAAGTAGGGAAAACAGATTCAATGGTAAAGCAAATACATAGGGGATTCTAATAAATTCTCAGCATACTTTGGGGTGATTTCACTGATGGAAATTACGTTAAGTGTCTTGTTTTGGGGGTATGTGATGGCCTACTGTGTACATATCATTGAAGAAGTAGCCGTAGGAGAGGGATTCATTGAGATGATGCGCAGAACTTTTTGGCCGGAGTATTCGGGCCGGATGTTCTTCGGATTTAACTTTATGATTTTTCTAGTATTTGTCGTCGGGATTCTGGTGTTTGAGCTGTTTGGCGGAGTTTGGGTACTTTGGCCATTGAGTTTTGCCTTTATGTTTGTGACAAATGGGTTCTGGCATCTCCTCCAAACGCTGGTGACTCGAAAATTTGCGCCTGGACTTATTTCAAGTCCGATTTATTGGATCCTGATGTACTTCATCATTCGATATTTTCTGTTACCCGGCGAGATTTTGCTTCTCTACTTTATGATCGCAGCAGTTCTTGGAACCATTATGACTTTAGTAATGTTCGGCTTAGCGTATCGATTTCGCCGTCAAATGAAAAAAGAAGTACAGAATTGAACGGAGGTGTGAATTGGTGGAAGAACCAGAAATGGAATCTAACGAACGGACGATGAACCTGCGAGTAATACCATTTATTGTATTATTATTTGTGATCGTGATTCCGTTGACCACATTTTGGGGAGGAAAGCTAGCAGATGCAGTGTTGGGCCTCCCCATATTTCCTCCTGTTCCGTTCAACTTCATCATTGGAATATGTGTTTTAGTGAGTGGTTTGGTGATTTGCTGGGGATCCATATATCAGTTGCATCGTGCAGGTCAAGGGATGCCGTGGGGGGATGTAGATGATGCCGCTCAGTCTACCAAATTGGTAACAACGGGATTATATGCGTATACGCGAAATCCCATGATTCTCGGATTTTTGTTCCTACTCAATGGTATTGGCTGGTTAGCGCAATCAATCACAGCAATCCTGGTCATCCCGCTGGTTACGTTTATGCTGCTTTGGGTGTGGTTGAAGCGCCGAGAAGAGCCACAACTAGAGCGACGGTTTGGGGAGGCGTATCAAATCTATAAGGAACGCACCCCGTTAATTATTCCTCGACCATGGCGCCGTGTCTCCAAACCAGTTGAAGAGAAGAAGTAATACCCTGCAGATAGGGGCGAGAAGATTATGGGTGAAGAAGAATCCCTGAAAGCCAGTTTCTACAACTAGGATCACCAACACCAGAATCCATGAAATTCGAAATGCACAAGTAGGCTTGCACCCCAGATATGCCGGTCAAGGTTATGATCAGGTGACTAGATATGGTGTTAATGACTGGTGACCAGTATCGAACAAGTCTCACAAAACGAGGACCCCTGACGGTTTATTTTACCGGTGAACAGCTCCAAGATCCCTTACAACATCCCATCATCCAAGCGTCAATTAATTCCGTTGCCCTTACCTACGATTTGGCGCATCATCCGCAGACACAAGAATTGATGACTGCCACCTCCTCGTTGACGGGAAATAAAATTAACCGGTTCTGTCATCTCCACCAAAGCACCGAAGACCTCGAACAGAAGGTGAAAATGCTCCGGCTACTAGGACAACAATGTGGTACATGTTTCCAACGCTGTGTCGGCATGGACGCCATGAACGCTGTTTATCTAACCACTTTTGAAATCGACCAACAACACGGAACAGACTATCATCAACGATTCACCGAATACATGAAACACGTGGAAACTCATGACTGGGTCATCGACGGATGCATGACCGACCCCAAAGGCGACCGAAGCAAACGCCCCTCCGAACAAAAAGACCCAGATGTCTACGTTCACGTCGTTGACCAACGAGACGACGGAGTTGTCATTCGTGGTGCGAAAGCCCACCAAACTGGTGCAGTGAACTCCCATGAGCACCTGATTATGCCCACTTTAGCGATGCGTAACGAAGAAGAAAGGTTCACAATCTGCTGTGCCGTTCCCGCTGACGCGAAAGGGATTACCTATTTTTATGGTCGCCAGGCCAGCGATTTACGCCGCCTGGATCAGACCAAGGAAGGCGATATTGACTGTGGCAACCCCGAATTTGGCGGACAAGAATGCCTCATCATCTTTGACGATGTCTTTGTCCCCAAGGATCGCATCTTCATGAACGGCGAATCTCAGTTCTGTAGTCGTCTCGTCGAAAGCTTTGCGGCCTACCATCGCCAAAGCTACGGAGGCTGCAAAGTCGGTGTAGGTGATGTCCTGGTTGGTGCAGCTGCCACCATCGCTGAATACAACGGCGTCGAAAAAGCCTCCCACATCAAAGACAAAATCACTGAAATGATCCACCTCAACGAGACCCTCTATGCCTGTGGGATGGCTTGTTCCAGTTGCGGCAGCGCTACACCCGCTGGAAATTATCTGGTCGATATTCTCTTGGCGAATGTGTGTAAACAGAATGTGACGCGCTTTCCATTTGAAATAGCGCGGCTGCTACAGGACATCGCTGGGGGCTTATTTGTGACTTGCCCCAGCGCTAAGGAACTCGAAAATCCCGAAACACGCAGCATCATCGAAAAGTATCTGGCTGGCGTCGAGGACGTTAGCACAGTGAACCGCATCAAGATGCTCCGCCTCATCGAAAACCTCACCATGGGACGCGCTGCAGTGGGCTATTTGACTGAATCCATGCACGGCGCGGGATCCCCACAAGCCCAACGCATCATGATTGGACGCCTTGCAGATATGCAGGAAAAGAAAGCGTTCGCAAAGCATCTCGCCCAAATTCAGGACGACTAGCCTGTTTTCATTGCTGTGTGGGTTCCTTCGATTTTGGGGGCTTTTGTTGCAACGGTTTATGGCGTTTCACCGCAATGAGTTCCAACACAAGATAGCCGATCATGAAAATGAGAATAGCATAACTGAAGAATAGCGTCTCTAACATGAGAACTGGATTAAGGAAGAATTGCAAGTGGAGGTTAATGAGCTCCCAGATGAGTGTAAGGATGGGAGCAAGGAAGAGCACAATGAACCCTGCTTTGAGTTGACTGCGCAATGTACGCCCGAGGGAATCCACGGCCCAGCACTCATGATCAAAGATTTTAATCAGGGCTTTGATGCGGTTTATGGAGGGTTTGCCGTGCATCCAGTGGCGTTCTATGGCTCGGCGAATGAGGTTTTGGCGGCGGATATCCGCGTAGCTGATACAGGAGCGTAAGTAAAACCGGAAAATGAGAATAATCGCAATGGCCAAGGCGGCTAGGGTAATAATGGGGGGTAACGCGATGAAATAGATTTGTCCATAAATGGCGAGAAACCCTAAGAGTGTGACCAGGGCCCAGTTGGTGTAGGAATCCTTCCGTTGGAGGTTCACGTTCTTTTCTTCGCCTAACCGTTCGTAATACCATTCAAGCCATTCCGGTGATTCGCCCAAAATAGATACCTCCACTTTCACATTGTATCTATGAAGTTAGATAGTATCGGTGTGTGTTCCCTTTAATTGTTTAATCTGCATAAAAATCGATTACAGAACGTCTCGGAGTTGGTCATAGGTGAGGAAAAAGCTCTCAGGACCTCCAATCATGGTCTGAAGTAACGTTTCTCGACCTAGTTGTAAATCGATTTCTCGCGCCATATGCGCGCCTGCAATATACCAGAGTCGCTGATGTGGGCGACTCATAATATCAAACAATTCCAGATCCCGGTCCACAAGTGGACGATTCGGTGTGCTCCGAAGGTTGTTGTAAATATCAAAAAATCGTTGCACGCGCTTTTCACATTCTGATGGATTCAGTAACACCGTGTAATCTTCATGGGTCAGCACCTGATCATCGAGTCGCCGTCTCAGTGCCGCGTATACCGCAAGCCCCTCAAGCTGCGTAGAATACTGAATTGCATTACCTAAATCATCAAGGGTGAGTAGCTCATCCAGTGAAAAGAACGGGTGGAGTTGCGTAAACCCAACGTGATGGACCTCATGCATCGCGAAATAAAGAAGTTCGCGGAGATCCTGTTGGAAAAGTGGATGCCCCAAATTAAGCAGAGCATCGCCTTGGCTAACTATCCCAATATCGTAGCCAAGTATCAAGTACAGCGTACAGTCGATACGTGTTGTTGATGGGAGATAACCTTGGAGTTCGCTAAGCACCTCTGTGAGTTGATCTGAATACGCATCAAGATACCTAAGGGCATCCTGAACATGCTGCAGATAGTACGGACCTTTATCGCGTTCCCGCTGAAAGATGGTGGTCCAGAAGGTGTTGAGGTCATCATCCGTATTCTGCCATTGCCTAGCATGTGCATGCACACGCTGTGCCGCTGGATGCTCAAGAAGCTCATTCAACCTACGCTTTGAATACACTTCCAGAAAGCTGAGCAGCACTTCGGCAAAACTGGCATCTACAGGCACTTGTATTGTCAGTATCTAGTTCACCTTCACAAAACAATGAGTCGTTCCTTACTGTTTGCTAAATCCGTGGTTATCTGGTTTGCGCTTTGACGGTCAAAAATCGCACGCGCCGGTTACCATAATATTAAATATCTCAGCGACTGAGACGCGATTCCCTGTTGGTGAGAACAAATGCCGAAAATGAAAATCACGGTCATCAAACGATTCCACCCCCAAGACGTCTTTGGCAAAGACTACGTCACACCCACCGGGAAAACCGCCCCCCAATGCCAAACCTTCAAGGACGGACAAGAATTTACCATCGACAAGCTGAAAATGCCCGAAGGATTCTGCACGTGGGCATGGTATGACCTCTACAAAGACCTCTCGGTCCTTTGGTGGGGCGGAAACTTCTCCGGCTGGATGGAAGACGGCATCATGTTCACTGCCTGCTCCGACGGCGTCCGTCCCGTCTGTTTCAAACTTGAACGATTAGAAGAATAATCCCCAACAGACCTCAATGAGTGGTGCAACACAGTGAATGAGCTTGCCTTTCGCACATACCTGCTAGAACAGAAAGTGGATCGTGAGCAGTCCACCACCTTCATCACGCGATTAGAGGCGATGCGCGTCTTCTTCAAACCCAAGGACTTCGAATCACTGCCCCGTGGGACCATTCTCCAATATACTGAACACTTGGTCAGTGTCGATAAAGATGCAGTGCTAGATACGCTTCGTGCCCTCATCCATTATGGTAATTTCATCGAAAACTACGATTATGTGGCGGAAGTTCTCGATATCGCTGAAGCCTACAATGCCATGGAAACGCTGTATAGCCGCGTCGAGGAACAATGTGGAGCGCCTATTCGCGATGCCGTCTTCGCGGATGTTGAGTTACCTCCTTTAGGAGTGAACCCAGAGTCGAAAAGCGAAGTCACAAAGGTCGTCATGCACCGATTAGAAGAACAGGTCGGTGAAGCGAAAACCATCGAGTTACTGGCACCCTGCTTACATGGACGCCCCGAAGAATCGAAAGCTCGAGAAGAGTTTCTCCGACTTAATGATATCGACGAATTCTTGGCACTCAAACACAAGGAGGTCGTAGACCGATTTCACCAACACAAACAAAATGGAACCTTGGAATGGGCCCAATACGTCGATGACGATGTCATCACCTATGTGGAAAACACCCTCACGATTTCACCGGGAATCCGTGAAGGTGATAAGATCATTCAGACGAAGATTCCGTACCAAATCAAAGCCCTACTCGATGCCAAGGACCCCCGGATGAAACGCTACCACGTCTGCTACTGTCCCTGGGTCCGTGGTGCCATCAAAGATGGTACCGAAAAAGAGATTTCCGCGAACTTCTGTCATTGCAGCGCCGGATTCACCAAAAAATACTGGGACTACATCTTCGGACAATCCGTATCAGTGCAGCCAGTTGAAACCGCGTTGACCGGGGCACTACACTGCAAGTTTGCTGTGCAGATCCCCAAGGAATACCAGAAGTAACCGGTAAAGGTCCCTTTTTCTATTGGCAAAGCCCAAATGTAACTACACGGACTCATCTTTCTAAATCTAGGGGACCAAAAATACGATGAACAGGAATAATAGGGAAACCACTTGCTTTTTCTAAAGAAAGATCCTTAGCGTAGCTACAGATAGGATGTGTTTAGCTGTGAATCAGAAACGTCTTGGTATCGCCATACTCACCGGTGCCCTCCTCGGTATTCTATGCATTATTGGCGTTGGCGCTCGCATTCCCGGCGGCTACTTCGCCAACAGCATCTATCTCATCGGAATGTGGTATAACCGCGTCATAATGGGCATTGTTATCGGATTTGCCGATGAAATTGTCATCATCAAAGGTGAGAACAGTCGAATGTGGGCTAACTCCATAATCCGCGGACTCCTCTTCGGAATCATCGTTTCAGCCGCGATATTTCTGTCCACAGAATTCCGTGATATCCCCTCATTCTTTGCTGGTATCGCTTATGGTGTCATTATTGATCTAGTAGCCACAGCATTCACACGAAAATGATTAGTTGCATTTGGGTTTAGCATGCAGAAAGTCAAAGAAGCAGCAGTGACCAAATATCTACTCCACAAACAACATCTACTAGACACCTCTCGCGCAGCGAACGTCTTAGAGGTCGTCAACGACATCATTGCCTTACACGCAACTAGTGCCACAACACCATATCTTTCGTTGTTTGCTCGGATGACAGACTTCCAACGCGGGCAACTCGACAGTGAACTCTACGTGAACCGTAACCTCATTCGACTCGCCACCATGCGTAGTACCTTGTTCATCCTCCCTACCACGCTTGCCTCCATGGTCTTCCAAGGCACCCGTATCGGGAAACCCAAAAGCGAGTCCCTACTCAAAACTTGGGGTATTCCCCACTCTGAATACCAACGTCTCGTCGATTCAATCTATGCCGCGCTCAAGGATGGTCCACAGCCCCTTAACGTCATTAAACAATCCATCTCTCCTGGGCTTATCCGTACTATCGAACTACCCGCCGGCAAACAAGTTGCACGGATGACCAACGTTAACGTGGTCATGACCATTCTGGTCCAGCAAGGCAAAGTGTTCAGTGAAAAAGTCTCCGATCCTATCCTGACACGCCACGCCAACCGGTACGCGTTGATGCGCACCGTGTATCCCCAACTCAACTTGGAAGCTATCAGTCCCGAAGACGCCCAAGTTCAACTACTGAAGCGTTACATCAAGGTATTCGGACCCGTTACTGAGGCCGATGCAGTGTGGTGGACCGGATTAGGCAAAGGCAGAGTCCGAACCGCAATGGACGCACTGGAATCTGAGCTACTTCCCATCCAGATTAAAGGTTACTCCGACGAATACGCGATGTTGAACTCCGATTATCGCGCGTTGAAGCAGTTCAAAGCCCCCCGCTCACTCCCAGCCCTCCTCCTACCCTATGAAGACCCATACCCTAAGGGGTATTTACTCCGCAAACGATTAGTTAAGACTGAATATGAATCACAGGTCTACATCGACGGTCAAGCCCAACCCACCGCCTGGGTCAACGGAAACATCGTCGGCACCTGGAACCGCGTCTTCGACGACCGCGGTGACCAATTCACCATCCAGCTCTTTCAGAACATCGGACGCAACGAAAAGACAACCCTCACCAACAAGGCACATGCCCTCTGGCAAATGATGACCCGAACCGACGGCAAAGTCGTCCTAAAAACAAAATAGTGACCTCGCCATGATCACTGATAAACATGGGTTTGAGGCCCTCAAAGATGAGCTCCGTCAATCCTTTCTTGAACATCTACACCGAGCCTACCAGCTGATTCCACCAATCAACAATCCCCGGATTTTAGATATCGGCTGTGGTTCTGGCGTGCCCACGCTAGAACTTGCCCGAATCAGTGGTGGTGACGTCACAGGACTCGATATTGACCGAGACGCCTTACAACGGTTTCAAGAAAGGTCTGTCGCCGCTGGACTAGGTGACCAGATCCATATTGTTGAAGGCTCGTTGAAGAAGATGGAGTTTCCTCCAGCGAGTTTTGATATTCTTTGGGCTGAGGGCTCAATCTTCATCATCGGCTTCAAAAAAGGACTCAAGAACTGGAAACACTTCCTCAAACCCGGTGGCTATCTCGTGGTTCACGATGCCGCAGACAACCTCGATCAAAAAATCCACGATGTCGAAGCTTGTGGATATCAATTAGTGGACTGGTTTATCCTCGGCATTGAAATGTGGTGGGTCAACTACTATGAACCACTCAAACAACAAGTCCAACAAATTTGGCGAAGCAACCCCACAGATCCGGAATTAAAAACCGCTCTGCACCAAGCAGAACAAGAAATTCAAGGCTACCACAAACATCCAAGCCGCTATCAATCCGTGTATTTTATCATGCAGTATCCAGATTAACAATAAATACTGTTGGAAATTCGCTGGTTTTCAGGCACTTTTTGATGAAAGTTCTTGGCGCATCTAATGGGTGGTCATTATTTGCGTTTTTTCAGCGTTTAGGTCGAAGCGAGGATTCGTGGAAGAAGAAGGCCATAGAAGGAGATGAAGATGAGTGGGGTGTGGAGGAAAAGCATCCAGAGTGAATAGCCTGGCATGGTGAGTGGTGCAAGTATATTGAAGACTCCAATGAGGGCACCAATGAAGCAAGTAAGCATGTATAGCGTTCTATTGACCTTGGGGTAAATCCAGGTGAGAAGGGCGATAATCAGCGGTGCCGTAGCACAGAAGGTGACCCCAAAATCGGAGAATAACAGTAGCAAGGGGTTAAAATCGGGAAGGAGGTCTACGCCATATGGGAACCAGAATGCGAGCACTAAGAACGGGATAGGCCAGTATCGCCACCACGGTAATCGGGTGAAGGCGTATTCAATTTGGGGTTGATATGCTTCCCACATCCAAAAGGACCCTAAGATGGCGAGAAGAACGAGATTTCCTAACATAATCGTTAGACCATAGGAGGGAAGCACAGCAATATTCTGAGTAATGGCATAGAAGAAAAAGAGAATACCGAAATACGCTGAGGTAACGCGACCCAACCGTCTTCCATAGGGAATGAGGAGTAAAACGAGGATAAGGGTGAGGATATGAAGGAAGCCACGTAGCCAGAGGGGATAGCTAAGACTGGCCGTCATGAAGAGCTCGAACATGACCGTTCCCCGATCCCACGGCGCATAGGGAATCATAGTGAGAAGCGGTAAGAATGAAAAGAGAATAAGAAGCACATAGAACAACAGGGTTTTCCATTTGGGTTCCATCGGTACCCCTCACATCACTGTAGAAGCTGCCAGTATAAATGAGTTTACGAGCTTTACAGCCTCTAGTATCCTCGGATGGGCTTCATGATATTTAAGGGAAAACCAAACAACGTACCACTCTGAAGTGACACTCTATGCGCGTTCTCTTCATCGAGCCTCCCAAAGATTACTGGTTCGTTATGGGAGAATATCGTCCACCCCCCTTTGGCCTCTTGTGCTTGGCGGCATATCTGGAAAAACATCTCACCGATGTACAAATCCAGGTGGTTGATTGTCAAGCGGAACAACTCTCATGGGATGGGTTGGAGAAGCGCATCACCGATTTTCAGCCAGACGTTGTCTGTCCAAGCGCTCTGTCAT
>JABXGS010000037.1 GCA_016550425.1 archaeon | reverse complement strand
TGGATCACTTCAACCTTTTCTTGAGGATCGCTAATTGGCGGAGCAGAATCTTCGACCAGAAACCGTTCATACGCTTTCATGAACTCTGTATAATCCATTCTTTGACTCACTCCAAGCTTTCAAGATGAACCGTCACGCCTCGTATTTTCCTCCGTTTGCTTGAGTTCCCTGAATCTAAAAAAGGAGGGAACGGGAGGTAAACCCTCCCAATTTTCTAGGATTATCTGCGAGGTGCAGGCACTGATCGATGCGTATGTTGTCCGATCTCGTCCTATTCGCTCGATCTACTTGAGGAGGAGCAGCCAGTTGTCAGTGCCTTCGTCAAAGACTGAATCACTGGGTCCGCGATGGATGAGCCAGCAATTGGATGTCCCCGGACCCAACCAAATGTCTGCTACATCGGCATCGAAGTCGGAAAGGTCATTCAGGACCAATTTCCATCCATCTACAGCATCGTCCCAGATTCCGGTCACGATTCCTGCTTCTCCACTTCCGCTGATAGTGTTGTGGACTAGCCACACGTTCTGAGCACCATAACCGAAGATACCCCAACTATATGGGTCATTCAAGATAATCTCGTTGTGATGCGCAAAGACTGAAACTCCTTCCACCTCTCCGGGTTCGGCAAGGTAGTCTTCAATCCAGATGCCTGTTGCACCCGGACCACATTCAATGTGGTTGTGATGGATTGATACTCGACCTGGCTCAAGGCTATAACCCCCAATACCGTGAGCCACGTAGGTACCGAACCAAGCCACTCCAGATATATCATTGAATGCAATTTCTCCGCGTGAGTTACTGAGCTCATACATTTCGGGGCCAATCGCGGTACCTTCGTAGGTGTTTCGAACAATCCGTACGTGTGAGTCCACGAATGATCCAAACATGGCACTGGAACCAAGGCTATTCTGGAAATAACATCCTTCGACTAAATACTTCCCACTTATCGGTTCATTCCAGTCACCAGTACCCCATTGACCCTGAATCAGTAAGGCATTCTGGATGCTCAAGCCAAACAGACCATACTCATCACCAAGGTCACCCAAGAACTCAACATTCTTAACCGTCGCATCAAAGTATGATGCGTCATCACTATATCCATCAACGATTTTTCCGTAGATGTCCACTGTGTTCATGGCGCTGAAGTAGCCATAATACCACGCCTCAGTGGGTTGGTCCACTTTCATGGAGAAGTCACACAGCACTATCTTGTAGGGGTGTCTACGACTGCTAGTAGAGTCCTCATCCTGATAGAACATCAGCATTCTCGGGTTAGCCACACCAAGGTTGCCCGTGTCTTGAGCAGGAAAGCCCTCCACACTGTGCAGGACCGTCCGTCCAGCTCCAACACCCTTGATGGTTCCGTCGAAGTTGATTCCCACAATGGTTTCACAGAGGTAGAAGTCACCTTCCTCAAGCAACACTGTGCTCCCTCCTCCTGCCGCAATAGCGTCGTCAAGTGCCTGCTGGATGTTGATCGTGTCTGTGACTCCTGTCACATCATCTGAAGGTGCTACCGTGAACACCCCATGATGAGGACGAGCCACGACCGACGAACCAGCAAGGAGCAGACTTACCACAAAGCAGACTGAGAGCGCAGCCAGTATCGTTCTTCTTTTACTGCCTAATTGCAAATTTCGTTTCCTCCGAAAATCGTCCCTCCAACCTGTCGGGGACGACTTGCAACCTGGTGGGTGTGATGTTCGATATTAGCTGGCGTAACGGGAGTGATTTACAAAAGGTACGTCCTTTAAAAACCAAGATGCGACTTTGTCAACACATCAACCTGATAAAAAAACTTTCATGACGAGAATCAGTCTCGCACAAGGTCATGGTAGCAAACTACGGATTAGATGGCTCTAAAACATTCATCTGCACCGCCATATGCCGATTCATCGCATGCACCACACAGGAAAGAATGAGTCTCCGAAGATTTAAAGCCAAATATTCAGCACTTCTAGCTTGTTGGAGGGTACTGTTAAGTTGCTTCATTATCGTTACTTGGATGTGATTCCTTGGAGGCAGAGTGCTGGAATTGTGGCGGGAGTATAGACCTTGAGAAGGATCAATTCTGTCCCCACTGCAAACTGCAACTACCTCGCTTCATAACGAAAATCATCCTTTATGACTCTAAACGCCTTCCAGCAGAAGTGCACCCCGATCCGATTAAGCGTCTCGAAGGAGAAATGGCTAAACAATTCCGCGATTTTCTTATCGAGGAATTTATCGAACCCATCGAAGAACTCCAAAGGATCACACCACGCCGAATCGAACCAGTCCTACCAGTTCGACCAGACATGCCATTAGCTGGAATGATTCATCACCTCTTCATTTTTGATGCTACAGACGAGATAGTAGTAAGCGAAGAATTCTGGAAAACCCCTGTTGATGAATCGCTGGTTGTTGATTTTGCTCAACAGGTCAAAGAACTACAAGAAACTCACATCAAAGAATCAAACATCACCAAACTCATTGGAAAACCCTTAGGTGAAGGCCAAGTTATCTTAACCGCTGACAGCCTCGCTGATGATGCCACCCTCGGTGAAAAACTAGACCGTGTTACGTACGAATTCCGTCGCGTCATCAGCCACGAAGTCAACTATGATGAATTTATCAAAAAGGTCGACGACTATGTTACCACCACACTCAAAGTCAGTATCATCGGGTACGAAGGAGTTGGAAAAACCGATATTGTCACCCTTCTCAACGGGGGGGTTGCACCAACCACATATGTCCCCACCATTGCCATCGACATCCAAAAATTCCAAGACGCACGCATCGGCACCTTAGAAATCGCAACATGGGATTTCACGGGTCAAGATCGATTCCGCAAACTCTGGCAACTGTACTTCCGTGGAAGCCGTGTTATAATTGTCGTTACGGATTCGACCCTGGAAAATGTGTTGAACAGTAAAAAGATCATCGACCTTATCCATCGCAAAGACATCACAGCATCAGTGCTTATAATCGCCTATAAGCAGGAATACCCCGACGCGCTACCACCACACTTAATCGAAAAACTTCTCGAAGCGAAAACCATGGGGATAACTCAAACCACAGTAAAACAAAACGACCCAGCTCTCGCCCTCGAAATCCTATCAGAAGCCCTAAAGCTTGACAAGTCTAACGAAGAGCCACCAGCACCCAAACCTGAAATAATATTTGACTAACGACCTGCCCACAACTTGCAGAAATGCAGAATCGTCTGAATCAATTCGCCGAGATGATTCAACACCTTCACCTACAACGTCATGTACCTGTTTATGGCATGCACAAGGCATGAGAGTGTAGTTGTGTTACTTAATAGCATGAATTCGTTAAAGGATACTTGTGAATTAATGCTTGAGCTCACGGATTCGTTCATGGTTGGGGATCTGTAGAGTGCCACGGTGTTCCGTATTTTCCATCGAACACAATATCTGTTAACGCCTTTCGGGGACGAGCAGAAGGATGTTCATCAGGAACTCCGAGTGCTACTAAGGCAACGATGTCGGCGTTGTCGGGGATAGCAAGTTGGGTTTTCACCTGTTGGATGAATTCAGCTGTCCGTGATTCATAGGTGGCAATCCAGCAAGTACCATAACCTAATGCTGTGGCCGCTAAGACGAGATGTTCCGTTGCAATCATGGGATCTTGGAGATGCCATCGAGCCTGGTTTCCTGGACAGCATGAACTCTGTTGTTCTCCCAGCACGACAATAATCGCATTAGCATTTGCAATAAATCGTTGTTGTGAGGGCTGTGCTAAGAGCTGAATGGTCGCATCATCTCTTACAACAATAAACCGCCATGATTGACTATTATTCGTTGATGGAGCAATTCGAGCAGCTTGCAGGATTTTTTCTATATCCGAATTAGGAATAGCATAGGGTTTGTATCGCCGAATACTGCGCCGTTTCTGCAGAACCTTGAAGAAATCGGTGATAGCTTCGAGTTGCACGATTGGTTGGGATTGCGTCATTTTTCTTCTCCTCTTTCGTAGATTAATGATTCCGGTTTATCGGCGACTATAGATAAGGGATTCAGTGAATGCTCTCCCGCTTTTGATTTTGGGAGCTGGGCAACACTTTGTGATGCAGTTTTTGTTGGTTGTCATGATATCAACCTCCTTTTTATCGGGTATCCAATATGTATGTATTGGGCACCCGATATTTAAATGTGTCGGGTACCCGATATATCCTAAAAGGGTGCCGTAAAACGCAGTTTAATGCATGATTACCCGTAGAAGCTTTTCAATCAAAAGAGGTTTCCCATTAGTCTGAAGGTTGGCTGGCTTCAATGATTTCCCGGAACACCCTGTAGAAATAACGCGTAGCCACTTCTAACCCTGTTCGCCCTTCTTTGGTGAGGGTATAGATGACCTGTCGACCCTGCTTTTCACCGCGAATCAGGTTCTTTTGATCAAGGTCTTTGAGGGCTGGATAAATGGTTCCTGGAGAGGGTTTGGATCCTCTTCGAAGTCCGATTTGTTCGGCCAATTCTTGGCCGTTCATGGGTTTTTTCCCGAGTTCCCAGAGTATCTGAAAGGAGAGCATGCCACGCATGTCGCAGCAGTCAGGGGGACAGCATTCATCGGTTTCGTTCGACTTAGACATGGTTATTATTGGGCACCCGATACATTTAAGTGTGTCCGTTTTCTAGTAGCTACAAACATATTGGACGACCAATATATTTTGGTGGAAAGAATGACCCAAACCAAACGCATCACCGAAATGACCGATGAAGAAATCAAAGCAGAAGTACGAAAAACCTATGCAAAAGTAGCCCAAGCCACGGGTTCTTGTTGTGGACCAGGCACCAGAAGCGATTATGCAAAGACCTTAGGATATTCAATTGATGATCTTCCCGAATCGGTAACTGGATCGTTTGCCGGATGTGGTAACCCCACGGCTCTTGCAAACCTCAAAGAGGGCGAAATCGTGTTGGATTTAGGGAGCGGTGCCGGATTAGACGTATTCATGGCCGCTCGCCAAGTTGGTAAAACGGGCTATGTGATTGGTGTCGATATGACGCCAGCCATGATTGAAAAGGCGAAAGAGAACGCCGAGAAACTTGGCGTAACAAATGTCGAATTCCGATTTGGGGATATTGATGAACTCCCCGTAGAGAATGACTCCGTTGATGTTATCATTAGTAATTGTGTAATCAATCTGGCTCCGGACAAGGGCAAGGTATTCCGAGAAGCTTTCCGGGCACTTCGCCCAGGTGGACGAATGCTAATCTCCGATATTGTCTTAGAAGCGTCCTTACCTCAAGAAACCCGAGACGAGGTGGCTACTTATACAGGCTGTCTTGGCGGTGCAATTCTCAAGGAAGAATATCTTCAACAAATTCGTGACGCCGGATTTTCCGATGTGCGAATTGTCAGTGAAGCTGCATTTGACATCGCTACAAGTGCTAAAATTGAAGCCTTCAAACCCAAATAGCGACATCACCTGCAATCCATCAGTTCCACTCATCACCACCGTAATCCTCCTTTGACTCAATGGTAGGCGATTATATACATGAATAGTCAAAGTCAACAGAAGAAAGTCTTTGAAGAGAACATGTTTAGCCCTCTTCCCATTGCTTTGGTTGGGGCCCTCGTCAACGACATTCCTAACTATCTCGTGATTGGATACATCTGCCCCTTCGATTTTGGACGATATCTATTCTTCAGCCTGTATAAGAAACGACACACCCGGATTGGCATTCACGAACACCGAACTTTTAGTGTGAACGTGCCCTCTGAGAATCTCATCAATGAGGTTACCATCTGTGGCAGTCAATCCGGACGAGATGTCGATAAGAGCATCCTTTTCGAAACGTTTTATGGTGAGCTAAAAACTGCCCCTATGATCCAACAATGTCCCATCAATATCGAATGCGAAATTGCCGAAATCTTGGATTATGAACGAAACGACGGCATCATTGGTCGCGTAATCAAATCTTATGTCGACCCAGAATGTCTCACAGATGGAAAACTTGACCTGCAAAAAGTCCACCCCATCATCTGGGCAACTGGAGGAGACTTCAACTTTTACCAGCTTGGAAATCGTATTCTCCAAGAAGAAAAATAACCACCAGTTTCATTCCATGAAAGCAAAGGAGCAGACTACAACCAAGTGGATAAAACCCAATGATCACAACACCAGTGATGCCCAACGAGTAGCAAAACTTGCAACACCATCATCGACCCCAAAATGAAAGAAAGTCCAAGACTGGCTTGACACGCAAACAAGCCACCAACCAATTATATCTCAAAGTTTTGAATAATCTGTATTATCTCACCCAGATGATTCAGTACTTTAACCCGCATCGCCATCAGCCCATTCACCACATGCACACTGTGGTTTACTGCTGAAATTCGGAACATTCTTCTTGTTGAAGGAACATCGTCAATCATGGGAAGATGGAAAACCATCTTGAAGGATGGGCGAGAAGTCGTCATTCGGTTATTAACTCCTGATGACAAAGACCAACTATATGCCATGTTTGGCTCTATGTCTGAGGAGGCCTTACGGTGGAGTATGGCCCCGTATTCAGAAAAAGTGATTGAACGCTGGATCAACAACTACGAGCATCTGATTCCGCTCGTCGCTGAATTCCACAACCGGATCATCGGGTACTCCGCCATCTTCAAGAACCCGCACCCACGCATGAAAGGCATAGCGGATATTGGATGCTACCTACACCAAGACTTCCACGGAATCGGGCTTGGCACCGCGATGACCCAACACCTCCTCGAATTAGTGAGAGACCATGATGTCCACCGATTAACCGCACTTGTCGTTGAAGAAAACAGCGCATCCATCCAACTGTACACAAAGTTCGGATTTACCATCGAAGGCACACAACCTGACGCCTACTATGGCAACGATGACCAATACCACAACATCCTCATCATGGGCAAAATTCTGTAATAACCACTCACTCTTCAAAATTCTGAATCGTCTGCGTCAACTCACCCAAATGATTCAACCCTTCATCATTAAGGCTTCAACACCGGAACGCATTTAAACGAGCCAAATCCCGCGCAAAATCGTGGAGTTCTTCAATTCTAATCCATCATCCATCACTGACGACCCACCCATGACCCCGCTCCTCCCCATCACCACCATCGACCAACTCAACACACTGCTTGACAGGCACCCCTACTTCCGCGACCGCCCATCCTTCCCCAAACACTACTGGCACGCCCAATGCTTCCTCCACCTCAAACACGCTCAACGAACCCACACCCTCCCCAAAACCAGCACCCACCACCTCGCTAAAACCCTTGGCATCAGCCACATCGTTGTCAGCTACTGGCTTCGAAACGAACGCCGACCACGCCTCATCGAAGCCCTCACAACCCACGAACAAGCACGCAAAGATCATGAAATCAAACTTCCCCAAGAACACTATCAGCATCGTATCGACCCAAGTATTGTCTACAAATCCATCCGTCTCCTCAAAGGCCACCCCCATTCTCCCGAAGCACTCACCAATCTCATCGAAACCATGTACCACAAAGTCGCATTCCAACGCTTTCTCACCGCTGACTTTAAACCTTATCACGAATCTGGACCCCGCTGGACCCGCACCATCGCCAAATCACTCGAAAAGCACCGAGAAGAAGTAACAAAACTCCTCAACCAACGCATCCCCCTCAATCATTTCCCCCACACACGCATAAGAATCGGCATTCACAACCACACCCTCTACCTCTACCACCACCAAACCGACCCAGAAGCCTGGCTCACACGCCTACGCTACGAACACTTCTACTTTGACACCACCGACGTCAAAACCCTCCTCCTCAACGACACCAAACGCCACCTCAACACCACCACAACCGGTCTCAGCCAGCTCACCCTCCAACTCACCGACCACAAAGGCGAACTAACCCACCGAACCTCCATTCTCGGCGAATACACCCGATACCGCCCCTACCTCACCGGAGAAACCCTCCAACTCCTCCTCAACATCACAGGACGCAACTTCAAAGACATCCAACTCTTCATCACCCGCCTCGGACGCGACACCCAAGGCGACGGACGCGGCGGCATCCACAACCCCATCTTCCTCGAAGGCAAACAACGCGACCTCTTCTTCACTCGCATCACAGCCATCGCCTTCAGTGACGGGCACATCCACCATGAAAACAAAGCCTTCACCTACATCGAAAATGAGCACGAACGCCGGCACTACGTCAAAAACCTCATGCAATCCTTCGGACAAGTCTACATCACCCATGATGAAAGACCAGGAGCCGACCGCCTCAACATGCCCGTTACTATTGGACGACTCCTCGAACAACTTGGAGTCCCAGCAGGAGACAAACTCCTCAGCCCACATTATCATCTCCCCAAATTCATCCGCGAAGGATCAACCGCAGTCAAATGCGCCTACCTCGAAGAAGTCGTTCCAGAAGATGGGTATTTCCATACTAAACCACAACCAAAATTCGGAATCAAACGAGCTCAGATTCTCGATGCAGGACCCAAAGCCAATGATTACAATTTTGATTCAAAGATTACAGACTATCTAAAAGAATTCATACTTGAACATGGTAAACATCAAGAAACGATATTTCGGGATGAAGCACCCCGAGAAGAATGCATCCTCGTAAGAGGAAGAATAAAACGCCTGCAACAAAATCCCAACCAAAATATCAGTAAGGTAGCAACTCAGCTTCAAAATATCATTAAAAATAACCCCTGTCGACTTCTCAAAGATGAAAAACAACTCTGTCAAGATCTAGGAATCGAAATGGAAATGAAATTCAAAGAAATTCACATTCAACAATCCGGACGAGTTTCCTCAATCTGGGAGATTATGACAAAATCAGAAAATGATACACTTCTATGGACAGAAATCGCTATGCCTTCTTCAAATCCAAAACGAAAGAAAGTCCAAGATTGGCTCGAAATACGAGTAAACGAATAATGCTTGCTAGTCTTCAAAGTTCTGAATTACTTGTGTAGTCTCACCGAGATGATTCAACACTTTGATACGCATCGCCATATGCCCATTCACAGCATGCACAGCACAAGACAAGCAGGGATCAAAACAGCGGACCACCATCTCTATACTATTGATGATATGTTGATTAATTATACCGTTCTTTATATGACGTTTAGCCATGTTTTTGACGCCTTGGTCCATGCTGGGGTTGTTGCCGACGGTGGAGACGATGAGGTTGACGTTGGTGAGGATGCCGTTGGGGTCTGCGGTGTAGTCGTGGATGAGGAGTCCGCGGGGGGCTTCGAGGACGCCGACGCCGCGTCCGCCGTTGATGGTGATGTTGGTCATGATGTCGGTGCTGGTGATGTCGGGGTGGGTGAGGAGTTCTTTGGTGCGTTCGATGGCGTGGAGGATTTCGATGAGGCGGGCCCAGTGGTAGAGGAAGTTGTGGTCGGGGGTTTTGCCGAATTGGGCGCGGAGGGTGTCGAGTTCGGTATTCGCCTGGGGTGTTGAGATTTTGTCGCACACATTGATGCGCCCGAGGGGACCAACGCGGTAAATGCCTTTAGGCCACCCCTTGGGGAGGTAAAATGGGAATTTAAGGTAGGAGTAGTCCTCAACGTGTTCGCCAATGTATTTGAGGTAATCTTTGACTGGGAATTCAGCGAGGCGTTTGCCGTCGTGGTCGACGATGCGGATTGGGCCGTCGTAGAATTCGAGGTTGCCATTATTGACGAGACCGACATAAGCTGTATCTTGCTGGTCGAGGAGTTCGACTTTGTCCAGGAGGGGGCGGACAACGCCGTATAGTTCGTGGAAGAGGGTGATGGCTTCTTCGTTCCATTTGAGCATCTCATCGCGTTCCTCTTCGCTGAGAGGCTTTGAGATTCCCCCGGCTTGCGATGTGACGGGATGGATGGACCGACCGCCGGTAATTTTGATGCCGTCTTGGCCGATTTGGCGGAGGCGAATGATTTTCTTGACGAGGTCAGGGTTTTGTTTAAGAAGAGTGACAACATGACGCGTGGAAGGATCACCGTCTGGGATGAGGAGGTCTGGCGCTGCCAGATAGAAGAAATGGAGTACGTGTGAATGCACCATCTGGTTCTGGTGCATGAGTTCGCGGAGGAGTTTGGCGGTTCGGGGTGGGTCAACATTGTAGAGGGCGTCAGCCGCTTTGGAGGAGGTAAGGTGGTGGCTGACCGGGCAGATGCCGCACATACGTGTAGCAATGCGGTTGGCTTCTTCGACGGGGCGGTTTTGCATGAATTTTTCATACCCACGTACGTCCATGACGGAGAAATGGGCGTTGGCGACATTGCCTTTTTCATCTAAATTGATTGTGATGGCGCCGTGTCCTTCGACACGGGAGACCGGTGCGATTGTTAGGGTTTTTTTCTTTGAGCTCATGTTTTAGCCTCCGCGGATTTGGTTTTGACCACGTTGGTGTGGACGGCTTTCTTGAAGGTGGAGTGGGGAAAGGTGAAACGTAGGTAGGTACCAACAAGGTCGGGGATTTGTTTAACAATTTGTTCGGGTGCTGGTGCTTTTGTGGGTTCCTGAATTACTATACTACCGATGGCACCAATCATTTTCGCGGCCTGATCCTCGACACTTTCGGTGGGTCCGAAACAGCCACGGCAGGGTGCTAGGGCGGTGGGGCAGCGGGCTTCACAGCCGCCTTGAGTGACTGGACCAAGGCATTGGTAGCCTTGTTCGAGGAGACAACGCTCAGTATCGACTTTATCGGTGCCCCAGCGTTTGAATTCGGTGACTGATTTCTCTTCCTTGATCAGTGGGCATTGGTCGCAGACGGTTTTAGGTTCGAGCTTGAACTCCTTGCCTTCGAGGAGACAAGTGACGAGTTCAGCGATGAGTTTGGGGGGTGGAGGACATCCGGGCAGGACATAGTCCACTTTGACGAAGTCATCCACGGGGTGGAGTTCTTCGAGCATTGGTGGAACGATTCTGTTGGGGATAATTTTCTTGGGGTTGACGGTGGACTTGGTATTGATGTAAACTTCTTCCATGAGTTCGTCTTTAGTGGAGAGATTGGCAAGACCAGGAATGCCGCCGAAAGCGCTACATGCCCCGAATGCGACAAGGATTTGACTGCGTTCGCGGAGCATCTTGAGGCGTTCAAGATGTTCTTCGTTGCGAACACCACCAGAGACAAATCCGACAGTGACGCCTTCTTTAGGTGGTTCGCGGTGGTCCATGAGGACTTGGATGTATTTGATGTCAATGGCATCGAGGACATCAACGAGTGCCGCGTGTAAGTCGAGAATGGCGATTTCACAGCCAGAACAGATGCTGAGCGTTTCTACTGCGAGACTTGGTTTGGTCATGTTATTCGGTTCCTCCGTTAGCTAGCGGATTGGGTCCTAAAAGCTTAATTTGATTTATGAATGACTTCATGGTCTCCGCGAATTTGTTCCCTTCTGCGGCGGAGATCCATTCGAGGCGAAGTCTTTCAGGTTCGAGGCCAATTTCTTTGAGGTACTCTTTGAGTAGGGCAATGCGGCGCGAGGTTTGGTAGTTGCCTGAGACATAGTGACAGTCGCCAAAGTGGCAGCCTGCAATAAGGACACCATCAGCGGTTAGTTTGAGGGCGCGTAGGATGAATTGGGGGTCTACACGTCCGCTGCAGTTGACGCGGATGACTCGGGCGTTGGGTGGGTATTGGATTCGGGAGGTTCCTGCCATGTCAGCTCCGGCGTAGCTGCACCAGCGACAGGCGAAGCAGACAATTTTGGGTTCCCAGTTCTTTTTGGTCATGGTTATTTCGCTTCCTGGAAGAGGGCGTCAAGTTGAGCGATGATTTGTTCCATGGTGAAGTGTTGCGGAGCAATGGCTTGGTTTGGACAAGCGGCAGCGCAGGTGCCACAACCCTTGCATTGGGCCTCGGTGACCTGGGCCCGATTATCTACCACTTTTACTGCGCCATAGGGACATGAGGCTTCGCAGATTCCACATCCCGCACAAAGTTCTTCATTGACAACTGCGGTATAGGGTTGAACTTTGACTTGGCCAGCAGCGACCATAGCGAGGGCGCTAGCAGCAGCACCTTTCGCTTGCGCGACTGTATCGGGGATATCTTTGGGTCCTTGAACAGCTCCGGCGATGAAAATGCCATCGGTGTTGGTTTCAACGGGACGGAGCTTGGGGTGAGCTTCGAGAAGAAAACCGTCAGCACTTCGTTGAAGCCCAAGGACGCGAGCAAAATCAGCAAGATCTTTGGGTGCTTCGATTCCACAGGAGAGAACGACGATGTCCACCTCCGCTTCAACGGGCTGGGCGAGGAATGTGTCCTCTGCACGGACAACGATTTTATCGGACTCGAAGGATCCGCGAATCTCTGAAACCCGACCTCGCACGAAGTTCACGCCATGTTCGCGTGCGGTGGTTTCATAGAATTCTTCATAGCCTTTAC
>JABXGS010000220.1 GCA_016550425.1 archaeon | reverse complement strand
TATGCTGTGTCGTCGAAGTTGCTGGAAAGACCCCTAGGCGAGATTAGTCCCTTATATGTTGAATTCAATAACATCATAATTGAGACAAACATACCACTAAGAAAGTCAGGATTACCATATTCATCTGCAGGAGTATCTTTTCCTTCTAGAAAGGCGTTTAGCGCTTTTTTCTTCTCATTTTTCCATTTGTTGGACTCTTTGTCCCATTCATGGAGACTGAGGTATGCAGGAAGCCCTAAAATCATCTCTTCTACCAGAGATTCTGGTAACTGCTGTTGCAACTGATAGACCTGAGGATAAATTACCCTCATCATGGTCGTGAACCCCTTTACACCTTCTTGACGCGTTGGATAATCCCTCTCTAAAAAAGCTTTTATTTTTGACACATACTCTCTGGCAAAGAACACAACCAAATACGGGACCTGGTCCGGTTTCACTCTCTTCCCTTTCAAAAACGGTGGCAAATTAACACCTCAATCTGTGATTAATCGAGTTCCACTCTGTACTCACTTAATCTACTAATAGCTGTGTCGACTACGATTTTACGGAATACTCGGTTGAAGGGCAAGAAAGGTCGCCAGCACAATTCCGATAATCACAATCACCACAATCGCCGCTCCTTGCACCCGAAGACTTCGAAGCTGAACATTCGTAGGCGACCGACCCAATCCCAGAAACCATAGAAGGATAATGATTACAACAACATAAGCTAAAATCATAAACGCCGAAAGTAGAGCCATATCAACTGCTACGAAAACATCAGGTATTAACCTTACCCACACAAAGTGGTCGTCTACCTAAACACTGGGCTAAAACCGGTGTTTCAGGATAACCCACTCCAACAAGAAGGAATGCGGATTAAGAACGATTTAAATATAAACAAGAGACATAGGAAGCTTTTGGATATGGTTTTGCATCTTCTGTCAGAGATCAAACCATCTCCTAACGGAGGTAACTTCGATTTGAAAAGAAGCTACGCGATTGCGATCGCGTTAGTAGTTATCATTGTCGTAGGTGGCGTTGGTGTCTACCTCTTCATGAGGCCCCCACCAATTTCCAACCTAATCGTCATGGGAACTACTGATTCAATAGAGACAGTCCTTGATCCTGCTAGAGCATACGATTACTTCGGTTGGTCGATGATTGGTGCTCTCGGCTCTGGGTTAGTCGATATCGACCCCGGGTCGACAGCCGCACCAGACGATATCATACCTTCATTGGCATCGAGTTGGACAGTGTCAGGCGCTGGAACGATATATGACTTCACTCTGAAGGAAGGCCTCATCTTCGCAGATGGAACTCCATTTAACTCAACCACTGTCAAATACACTTTTGATAGGTGCTGCAACCTTACAGGCGACGGAATCTACCATCCTGAAGGATTCCAACGTGGCATCGGCTTAGCTGACATCATTGATAATGTGACTATAACCGGCGAATATACGGTTAAGTTCTACTTGACCATCCCCTGGGCTCCATTCTTACAAACAATGGCTGCACAAGGATGTTTCATAGTCCATCCAAATTATGCACCCATGGATGAATTGGTGAATTACACAGCAGGCAATGCCCGCGCAAGTTATGCAGTGGGTCTTGGCCCATACCTTCTACAAAGCTGGAGTCGTACTGGTGGAACCGATGAAGAGATTGTACTAGTTAGAAATCCCAACTACTGGGATGCTGCCAATGGGATACCAATGACAGACACTTTTATCATTAAATTCTACGAAACTGACACCGCCCTTGCAACTGCGATGACATCTGGTGAGATTGATGTAGCGTACCGACAGCTCAGTGCAACTCAGATTAACGCTTTTCGCACCAATCCTAATGTACGAGTTTGGGAGGCGGCAGGTCCATTTATACAGTATATGTGCTTCCAACAGGAAATTTATCCTTTCAACGAAACGCTTATCCGGCGAGGGATAGCAGCTGCGTTGAACCGAACCAACTTGGTTAATACGGTTTTCCTTGGCACAGCACAACCTCTGTATACCATCATCCCAGATGGAATGGCCTACCACAAACCAAGCTTTGAGATACATGGAGAAGCGAACTACACTTACACCCAAACTGTGTTTGACCTCTTTGGATACAATTCATCCAACAAACTAGTAATCGAAATGTATTACGAGAGTTCTGGCCACTATCCACAAAGCGCAGAACAAGCTGCCGTTTACAAGAGTGATCTTGAGGCAAGCGGTGTAATGACCGTTAACCTCAATGGTCTAGAATGGGCGAGTTATAGATCTGCACGAAGTGCTGGTACAATGCCAGTCTATGTATACGGATGGTATCCAGACTACATTGATCCCGATAACTATGCGTTCTTACCATTTGCTGAATGGCTTAACATGGGATACAATGCAACCTATCCTGCTGGCGGTGTCCAGCAATACAACCTATGGGTTTGGGGTCGAAGTAATACAAGTGATTCAGGAAGACAGACTTCATATTATGCTCTGCAAGATCTTCAAGCCCAAGAATGCTCAGCGATTCCGTTGTATCAGGGTGGTGCGTATGCAGTGAGTAAAACCACCATCCATGGTATCATCTTGGATATCACAATTAACTTCCGACATTGGCTCTTATATTGGGGCGCACCAGCGACTACAGGTCCATTTTTGACATTACAAACCAATGAAGTAAGTGTCATCAGATACCCAGGCAAGTTCGACAATTAGGTAGCTACCAAAAACCTAAACTAGGACTTGATTGGAACTGATGACACCCACATTTTCTTTGGTAACAAGGTGGGAATCAAGTGTCACTGAAATCGTATATAGTCACTCGTGTCCTAATGGCCATCCCAATGGTTTTGTTACTTCTTACATTCGTGTTCTTCGTCATTCGAGTCATGCCTGGTGACCCGGCACTATTGCATTTTGAGCGGCGAGTAGATCCTGCTGCCCTTGCTGAATTTCGGAGGCGTTTAGGATTAGATCAGCCCATTCCAATTCAGTATATCAATTATCTTGGGGGGCTTCTTATTGGGAATTTCGGATTATCGATGCAGGACTTTTCACCTGTTGTAGATCATCTTATAACACGGTTTCCTGCAACATTCGAGTTAGCCATTTATTCCATGCTATTTGCCGTCTTACTCGGAATTGCCCTTGGAGTTTTTTCCTCGAAAAGATATGATTCTCCTACCGATCATTCAATCAGACTTTTTGGTATTATAACCTACGCTATTCCAGTATTTTTCTTGGGTATGATCTTTCAGCTTATCTTTGCAGTATGGCTGAGAGTATTACCTTCGGGGACTAGATTTGATCCACATTATATCCCACCAGCACGTATAACGGGTCTCTACACAATTGATAGCCTATTAACAGGCAATTTATGGGCGTTTATGGTATCTGTTCGTTATCTTATACTTCCTACGGTCACTCTGGGTCTCGTGCTTTGTGGGATCTTTATTCGTTTGACCCGAACCAACATGATTGAGACACTTCGAAAAGACTTCGTCGTGGCAGCAGAAGCCAGAGGTCTTTCAGACTCCAGAGTCACTTATCGCTATGCACTCAGGAATGCGTTCCTCCCAATCTTGACAATGATTGGCCTCCAATTTGCTGTTCTTCTTGCTGGGGCTGTTCTGACTGAGACCACATTCAGTTGGCCAGGTCTAGGAACCTATTTAGTTGATCGAATTGCGCATCGAGATTACACAGCAATTCAAGGCACTGTCGTGTTTTATGCAATCTTGGTGGCGGTTGTTACTTTGGTAATCGACCTTCTATACGCGTTTCTTGATCCCCGAATAAGACTCTAAGGATGGAAAATGATGGGACCAGACATAACGATTAGTGGTGTATTTATCTACCTGAGACTTGTTCAAGACCCTTTCCGAAATCGTTCAAAACTCTGGTGGATTGTGCTAGCGGTAATACTGGGGGGTACAATAGCTTTAGTTAGCAGTCTGATAATATTAGCTGCAAGGTCTAATAGTGGTTTGGGAATTCCAGTTGTTGTGGGAACTATACTATTCGGAGTGTCTATGTTAGTCGTGGGTTTATTCCGGACTCTTTTAATTCGCCAGGGAACCTTCTCACCAAGAATCGGAACTCTGTTTCTAGTTGGTGTTACGTGCCTACTTGGAGTCATCACTATTCCTGTAAGCTTCTTCATTCTTCCCTTTGCTTGGTTTGATCTTTGGGTAGTCTTTGTAACGGGTGGTGTTGTAATAGGAATTATTCTACTCTTTCTCTACTTCAGATATTCGTGGTTGAAAGAAAGGGGTTCCCCTGGATTTCTGACCATCACTGGGTTCTTGATGGTACTTGCTATCATCTATATGACCGTTATTTCCTACTGGATTGTGCCTTATGATCCGTTCACCATCAATGTTGGACCAATTCTGTATCCCCCGTCCCCCGGCTTCCCCTTGGGAACCACGTCTTTGGGGCAGGACTTACTAAGTAGAACCATTGCCGGTGGCGCGATCATGTTACAGGTGGCCTTTATTTCGGTGATCATTTGTTTCTTTGTCGGTGTTCCATTGGGGCTTCTTGCTTCGTTTAGGGGAGGAATACTTGATCGAGTACTATCACTTTTCATGGATGCTATCTTTGCATTCCCTGGTCTAATTCTGGCAATCGCTATTGCTGCTATGCTTGGTCCAGGTGTTATTAACATGGCTTTGGCAATTGCCGTTGTTTATATTCCTTCATACTTCAGGGTGCTCAGGAGCCAAGTTCTTACAATCAAAGAACTCCCTTATGTCGAGGCGGCAAAGGTCATGGGTGCCAGAGATCGAGACACGATGTTTAGATATGTTCTCCCTAATGCTTTACCCTCAATCGTTGTTGTGATGTCGATTAACTTCGCAGATGCCGTTCTCACTGCTGCAGGACTAACATTTGTTGGATTAGGCCTACCAATCGATGTTGCTGATTGGGGATGGGATTTAACATTTGGCTGGCATCAACTAATAACTGGAGCGTGGTGGGTTATCACATTCCCCGGAATTATGATCGTCCTTCTTGCACTAGGATTTACGCTGGTTGGTGAAGGACTTAATGAAATACTAACACCGATGCTTAAGGACTAGATAGAAATGCCTACCCTTCTTGAAATCAACAACTTAACCGTTGAATACAAAACGCGGTTAGGCACCGCCCGGGCAGTGGATAATGTTTCTATAACACTGGAAGAGAATAAAACCCTTGGTCTTGCAGGAGAATCTGGTTGTGGAAAATCAACTTTAGGTCGATCAATTATCAGTCTTGTTCCTCATCCTGGTCGCATACTTGAAGGCGATATTCTTCTCAACCTTGATGAGGATGTACCGTATGAGAATGGCGTTGTCGAGAAGGGACAAATAAACCTCCTACAGCTTGGTGCTGACCAAATGAGGGCACTTCGGGGCAACAAACTTGCTTATATCTTTCAAGACCCTATGACCTCCCTAAATCCAATGGCTAGAATTGGACAACACTTTGTTGAGATCATACAAGCACACGAACCAGACACCTCCAAAGAAGATGCACAAGTGAGAGCAAAAGACCTCCTTGAAGCATTAGACATTCTTCCCGAACGTGTATTAGACTACCCCCACCAGTTCAGTGGAGGAATGCGCCAACGCGTGATGATCGGTTTAGCACTTGCTTTGACACCACAGCTGTTGATTGCCGATGAGCCGACCACCTCCCTTGATGTGATTGTGGAGGCACAGATTCTAAAACTAATCTCAAATCTCAAAGATAAGTACAATCTTACTATGATGCTAATTACACACAATCTAGGAGTGCTGGCTCAAACAGCCGATAGTATCGCAATCATGTACACTGGTAGAATCATGGAAATAGCTCCGACTGAGGCATTGTTCGAGTCCCCCCAGCACCCTTATACGCAAGCCTTGCTTCAATCAGTTCCTGATGTAAGAACACCGGATAGAAAACTCTCCTGGATTCCTGGATCACCGCCCAGCCTCACCGAACCTTTTCCAGGTTGTATGTTTAGACCACGATGTCCGCATGCTATGGAAATTTGTGCAACGGAGCCACCCCCACTGATTAAGAGTGCTTCGGGTGGGCGCGTCGCATGTTATCTCTATGAGGGATCGTAACTATGCCGTTAATTGAAGTGAAGAATGCCGTGAAGTATTTTCCGGTCCAGAAGGGAT
>JABXGS010000036.1 GCA_016550425.1 archaeon | reverse complement strand
TTGGGACTAATTCCATCGTGCTACCGGGTGCTATCCTCTCCGAAGATGTTCCTGCTAATACTGAAGCAAAGACCACTTACAAAGTCGCATTCCGCGAACTCACCCACACAAAAGAGAAAAAGACTTAAAACCTCTTAAGGTGTCCGTCCCAATCGGTGACTCGGAGTGGCCGTCGTTCTTGCATACGTTCTCATCTTAGCAAAATCTGGACGGGAATATGATATCATCGAGAGCTTAAAAGAATTCAAAGAAGTCAAGGAAGCTCGAACCACCCTAGGCTCTTGGGACATCATTGTCTCGGTGGAATCCAAATCCATGGAAGACCTCTATGTTCTCGTCGAACGCATGCGTGGTCTTCGAAATGTAGAACGAACATCCACACTGATTACGAGATAATCATGTTTACTTAACACTCACTAATCTCGAACTTTGAGGTTAAGGTTTTTTCATAATTAGGATGAAGCGCTTTTTAGATATCTTTTGCCAAATGCTGTGCTTCCAAGGATTATGCATTTTCTTCAGGTGCAAGGGCCCCACCAATTAACGTTAAAAGTCCACCAATTGTTCCGCCGATTATTAAGCCAATAATGCCTGTGGCGATAAGTGATGATTTGTGGGCACTAGGTTCATGACGCCATTTGAACCAATAGATAGAGAGTATCAAACAACCGATGCCCCAAACGAGGAAAATTGCAGGGAAAATTATGAATAAAAAGAATGGGATCAAAAAGAAGGCCGGCAACATAATAATGACAAAGAATATGCCCAAAGACAATAGAGGAATTGCAGTAATTAGTTGAAAGATTGCTCCTATTAAGACAAGAAGCTTTGAGGTGTCCTCATCTGCCATTATTCTGCCCTACTTCGAATGTTTGATAGGTTTATCGAAGTTAATTAGCTAACTAGCGAACACAAGTCTTTAATATTTCGAAGTTATGGCGAATATCTAAGTTCACCTTAATGTCGTAGGTTCTGACGAAAAAGGGAATCATAAATTTCAAAGTGTAGTAGGATATTTACAGGCGGCTTCTCCAAGGGGTTCATGAGGGTTGAGAGTTTGTGTTTCTTATTACGAGATAATTAATTCTCTCCGCCATTTTTCATTTGACCCACCCCATTTTTATTAACACATTACTCAGGGCTATCCATTCTACAGTGAGAACTAGGTTAACTAAATATACGGTTGAGGTAGACCTGTGTGACTGAACCATCCCCCACTTCATCCCCAGAAATCAATGCAACTGAAGAACGGGCAGGGGATGCTAAATTCTTCCTAACACTTGGCAGCGGAGCTTTCCTCCTTCTGGGTGTATTACTACTCATACCGTATTTTCTCAGTTCCATGGGTATATTCCTTCTTCCTTCCAACATTACAACAGCCTCCCTAATCGCGGCATTGAGTTATCTGCTCCCTGGGGTTATCCTTTTCATTTGGGGGCTAGGCAAAGTCTATCGGGGAAAGGACCTCTCCTTCCGCCAAGTCTGGCAAGCCCAAGTCCAAAGAAGTGATGTCAACCGCACCCTCCGCTTCTTGGTATTTGTCACCTTCTTTGCGGTTTTACTCATTGTTCCCGTGCTTATCGGCTTATCCATCCTCGATATAATGAACAGCATCATTGCATGGGCTTTAGCTGTCTTCGGACCCATGGGAATCTATATCGGGATCTTCCTTATCAGCATCTTTGGTAATTTCACCGTCATCTTTCCCATTCCCTACCTATTCATCCTCCTCCTTATCGCCCTCCAGCCTGGATTCACGTACCTTGATGCACTTCTCCTTGGCGTGGTAGCAGGAGCCGGTGCCGCCATTGGGGAAACGGTTGCCTGGCTCCTTGGACGCACTCAAAGCGAATCCTTAGAAGAATCACCTACAGGACAACGAATTCTCAAAATCCGCGGGCAAATTGAACGCGGCTATGGCGGACTTCTAATCTTCATCTACGCAGCCACTCCTCTCCCCGATGATATCCTCCTCATCGCCCTCGGAGCAACCAAATATCCGCTTTGGAAAGCCCTCCTTTTCTGTTTCTTTGGCAAAGTCGTATTAGCCTTGATAATCACCATCGGCGCCCAACTTCCATTCCTGCAAGCCATTCTGCTCCAAATCTTTGGTGGAGGCTCCGATCCTATCATGGACACCCTATATCTTATAATCGGCATTGTACTAATTGGTCTCTTCTTCATACCCTGGAGCACTTTATTGGCGAAGATGCGACGAAAATCAGATCAACCGGAATAGATAGATTCTTTCCAACGGTCCCAAAATCTGACCTTGGCTGATAAGTTCGATTCTGAACTCCACCATTTTGATAAGTCCAATTATCTGAGGCAAATCACTCGCTGAACTTAGCAATATCTGAATCTCTCCTGACGGTTTCAACACCTTTCGTGCTCCCTCAAGAAATCGGACAATCAATTGGTGCTTTGACCCCGCACACCATGCTTTTGCCATCCAACTCTGAGGGTCAAACCGAAAATAGGGAGGATTAAACAAGATGATATCAAAGCGCTCTCCATGGACGGGGACAAACAAATCCCCTAATCGAACCGTTACGCGATTCATCAACCCATTTTGTCGCATCGTGGCCTGTGCACACCGGACAGCGTATGGGTTTACATCCGTCGCAGTAACAAACTGGGCGTTTTGTGCGGCAGCCGCTGCAATCGCCCCAGATCCTGTCCCAATCTCTAGCACATGGCTATCAGGTCGGATATTCATATGTCTAATAAAAAATTGAGTTGTACGACCCGTAAATGGATTGAAAACCTGTGGGCAAATCTGAATACGAAGCCCATTCCATTCCACAGTCCACTCATGCTGTATTCGACGATGCCGAAGTTCCAATACCCAGCTAATAAAGCGTTGATAATGCATTCGGGCTAGCATGAATCGAGACACCATTTGTCATCTTGTCTTTCTAAGGTTAGTTGTTTAGGTTTCCCCTAAAACTATAAAGAGCTGATCAGTTACCCCACAAGGTTTTAAACTATCCAATCCAACTTGAACCTGATGCAGAATGGCTCTCGGCGGATTCGACTTTTTAGCAGCAGAAAAAGACACCACCAAAAAAATCGAGGAACTAGCTAACGTCCTTGAACGAGTAGCCACAATTTTCCTTAATGGTGTCGGCTCGCTCGAAAAACAGATGGACGAATTAAGGAATCGCCTCGCTATAATTGAAACCCAAGTTGACACAGTGCTTCGCATGGGTGGACCCAAAACTGCTCCAACCACTCCTTCAGCTGCAACTCCTCCCCCTTCACCAATGGAAGCTCCGCGCAGTCCCGGCATGCCCCAATCACCCGCTGGTCCCAGTTCTCCTCCAGGTATTGCAGCGCCCCCTCCACAAGCCCCAACATCCCCAATGGGTGCAGCTGCTTCAGGTGGACTCGGTATCCGTGCTCAAATGCAAGGTGAACTTCAATCATTCCTAGCGCGACGCCGGGCTGCACTCGAATCAATGATGGAAAATGAAGAATGAAACCGACACCAATTCATGGGTTTTCGAAGAAATTGCTTAGAGGTTGTTGACCCTTTTTTGGTTCTGGCTGTGGTTCTTTGTCCAATAGCTGCTTCATTTTTCGCATGTCTGTCTCCATTTCTGGAACCAGTTCTTGGTTATACAAACCTGCCGCAGGATGATACATTACAAAATATGTTCGACCCTCGTGTTCGAAGCTTTGACCATGGGCTGCCCCCATTCGAACCGATTTATTTAGCATTGTTTCCGTAGGTACTCTACCTACTAAGGCAATTACTTTGGGGCAAATCAGGTTCAGTTGGCGGACAAGATACGGGTAACAGGTTTCTTTTTCTACAGCCAGGGGCTGTCGGTTTTCTGGAGGACGACACTTCACCACATTTGTGATGAACACTGTTTTTCGCTTGATCCCTATACCTTCAAGCAGTCTAGTTAGTAATTTTCCTGCTGCACCAACAAATGGCTCGCCTTGAAGATCTTCATATCGACCTGGTGCTTCTCCGATAATGACTAGTTCGGCGTTTTGGGGTCCAACACCGGGCACTGCCTGTGTCCGTGATTTCGAAAGGTCACATTTATGGCAGGCTAGTATTTCTTGCCGTAGACGAACCCATGGATTTGATGCCATAGCTTACCACAAACCAACAGTAACATGGTAAGACTATGCCTCCTCCTAATAACGCTATTCACTAACTGCTGCAGAGCGTTCTCGCTGGCGCTTGCGAAACGCGTAGAAGACAACGAGTATGAGAAAAATTCCTACAGGAAGAATGATGGCAACGGTTTTGTTGACCAGTGACATATCGACGGGAATACTCACAATATGACTACTAACTAATTCCTCAAAGAAGTACACTGAAACGTTTGCAGGAAATATGCCAAAATCATATACGTGGGTAACATTCGGCATTAACGGAATCGCCACGGTGTTCATCCCTGGTGCGATATCAACCTCTTGGGACATGTTGACAAATTTAGGTCCAAAGACCTCAATACGCACTGTCTTGGTTAGGTCCACGCGATTTTCAATTGAAACTAACAAAAGTCCCGCTTGAGCTTGAGAAAACACGCTTCCGGGCATGATATCGACGATTCTTACTACAGAAACCACATTAATCGAATACTGCTCGAATAAGAAGGAAAAACCGCCGACGCTTATCTCAAAGGTTACCGTGTGAACACCCACACTTGCTGTTTCATTTACTACATAATCAACGATAACCGTAAGTGATTCTTCGGGTCCAATTGTGAAATTCACAATATGAGTAAGTGGATTAGCTGGGTTGATACTATGAATCTCTCCAGACATATCTAAAAAATGAGCAAACCCCTCCAATGAAACGTTGAGTAAATTCTGCACGGTTGCTTGAACTTGCCCAGTCGAGCCTTGGGCAACTTCGTTCGGTACTTGGACGTCGGTGATCTGAACGTCTGTTTCTGCTGCAATAGGGGTATAGTTCTGCAATCCAACGAATGAAGTAATGAACAATACTGCGATCAATAGAGTGCAAACGCGAAGTGACAGTTTCACTAATGAGTCACCTTGAAGTTGCTGGTCTTTGGGTTCTGAGCCAATGTCTAATGCGTCTTTTAAAGTCTTTCTGCCTCGGAGGGAATGGCTTAGTCTATATTTACTTCACTAATTGGTTCCGTCTGTAATTTTGTGGATTCTAAATTCGATAAGTTTATATATGGTAGTAATACTGCTTTGTCATACTATATATAGTTATACTATATATTTGGAGAAACTCAAAATGACTGATGGCTCCACCGACAAAACCCACGATAAACTCCGAGAGTGGACTCGTGAAATCAACCGTGGCATTCTTGAGTTCTGGGTACTCACCCTATTACGACAAGAAAGCCTTTATGGAGCGCGGATAAGCGCACTAATCGATGAGATGTCGGCAGGGCGCATTCAACTGGAACCTGGAACCATCTATCCCCTCCTCAATCGGCTCGCCGAAAAGGGCTGGATTGTAGGCGATATCAAAGTCCGCAGTGAGGGTCGTGGACCCATGCGTCGATACTATCGCCTAACAAAGGATGGCGATCAATTGCTCCAAGCCATGATCGACCATTACTTTGATACATATGAAGCACTCTTCCAGTTGATGGCCTCGGAGTTCCAAATAGTCCGTAAACGCTTATCTCACCTAATGGAGGAAACTGATTAAATGTCAAATAAAATTCAACTGCGTGTTGTCTCACTGCCTAGCGATGAAGCCGGTCGCGGGATTGTCCGTGTAGACCCCAAGGTTATGGAACGCCTTGGAGTAACCTCTGGCGATATCATTGAGATTAAAGGAAAAAAGGCCACTGGTGCACGTGTCTGGCGTGGCCAATCCATTCATGCAGGTTCAGGAAAAATCTTCATGGATGGACTTGTCCGAAACAATAGCGGTACAGGTATCGGAGAATTTGTAGAAGTCAACCGCATCGACCCACCCCCAGCCAAAAGAGTGGAACTCGCCCCAGCTCAACGAGGTGTTCGAATAGTCGCCGAAGGCGAAGCAGTAAAACCCAGTCTAAATCAACGACCCGTAGCTCCTGGTGATATCATCAGTACAGCAGGATCCGGAGCTATTCGAAGTGGTGATTATTCTGTATTTGAAGCTATGATGAGAGGCGCAGGTGCTCCCTTTGCACTTGGCGAAATCAAGTTTGTTGTCACAAGCACCACACCCAAAGGTGTTGTAAAGATCACGGAAGACACCGTTATCCAGATCCAACCCGAAGCGGTGGACGTTACAGCAAAAGCTCCACTCGTCACCTACGAAGACATTGGTGGGCTCGATGAGGCTATTGATCGTGTCCGAGAGATGATCGAACTCCCTTTGAAACACCCCGTACTCTTTGACAGGCTCGGAATTGATCCACCCAAAGGGGTTCTCCTCTTTGGTCCACCAGGCACAGGAAAAACTCTGCTTGCCCGCGCTGTAGCTAATGAATCCGATGCCACCTTTATTTCCATCAATGGACCCGAGATTATGAGTAAATTCTATGGAGAATCGGAAAAGCGTCTTCGCGAGTTATTTGAAAAAGCCTCTGAACGGGCTCCAAGCATCATCTTCATCGATGAAATTGACAGTATTGCACCTAAACGCGAAGAAGTACAAGGAGAAGTGGAACGTCGTGTTGTTGCCCAACTCCTCGCACTCATGGATGGTCTACAAGCACGTGGTCGAGTCATTGTTATCGCAGCAACTAATCGGCAAGATGCTCTAGACCCCGCCCTTCGACGTCCTGGACGGTTTGATCGAGAAATTGAGATTCCAGTTCCCACACGAAATGGACGTAAGGAAGTCCTGTTAATTCATACGCGCGGAATGCCTCTGTCCAAAGATGTGGATCTTGATGCTCTCGCGGATGCAACCCATGGAATGGTTGGTGCTGACCTTGCAGCGATTGCACGGGAAGCCGCGATGAATACCTTACGTCGCATACTCCCCAAGATTAATTTGGAAGAAGATCAACCTCTTCCTGCAGAAATTATTGAAAGTCTCGAGGTCACAGGAGCAGACTTTGAAGAATCTCGTCGTCGAGCAGAACCCTCCGCTCTACGCGAAATCTATCTCGAAATCCCCAAAGTCTCATGGGACGATGTGGGAGGCTTGGAGGAGGTAGAAGCCGAATTACGCGAGGCAGTTGAATGGCCGCTCAAATACCCTGGCAAGTTCGAAAAAGTTGGCGTCCAACCTCCCAAAGGCATTCTCCTTGTCGGACCCCCAGGCGGAGGAAAAACACTCCTTGCGAAAGCAGTCGCTACTGAGAGTGAAGCTAACTTCATTGCCATTCGTGGACCCGAGATTTTCAGTAAGTGGGTAGGTGAATCTGAGAAAGGTATACGGAAAATCTTCCGGAAAGCCCGTCAAGTCGCCCCCAGTATTATCTTCTTTGACGAACTAGATAGTCTTGCCCCCGCGAGAGGTCAATGGCAAGGCAGCCATGTCTACGAATCTGTTCTCAATCAAATCCTCGCTGAAATGGATGGAATGGAGGAACTCAAAGGTGTCGTTGTCATCGGAGCTACTAATCGCCCCGAAATCATCGACAAAGCACTCCTTCGACCAGGACGCTTTGACCGAATCATTATGGTTCCACCACCTGACAAGGATGCCCGGATCGAAATCCTCAAAGTTCACACACGAAACATGCCTCTTGCTGATGATGTAGATTTCGAACAGATTGCCAAAACAACGGAAGGCTACTCAGGCGCTGACCTCGCCAATCTTGTCCGCGAAGCCGGTATGTATGCCATACGTCATGAAGACAAACTCACCACGGTCAACGCTAAACATTTCGAAGCTGCTCTAAAGAAAATCAAACCCAGTGTCACCCCAGAAATGCTGAAGGCTTACAAGGAATACATTGACACCATGTCAACACAACGGGATGCCATTGATACCACCCCCGGTCCTTATACATAGTCTTTCATCATCCGGCTAATCGTGAGCCGGAAATCTCCACTTTTTCCCTTATACGGACCTTTCGCGGTCCTATAAAAGGTTTATAAGGGTGACAACCATTCTATAAAAGGTCTTTAAAAACTTTATAAAGCACACTTTCACCCGACTGGGAGGTATTCATTTTGCCAAAGAGACCCAAATATAAAATAGAAAACGTAGTTGCAAGCGTCGAAGTCGACGCGAAAATTGATCTCAATCTTCTAGCCCGCAAACAACGGGACGCCGAATATAACCCTGAACAATTTCCTGGGTTAATGCTCCGCGTAAAAAACCCTAAAGCTACCATTCTCGTTTTCAATAGCGGACGGATGGTCATCACAGGATTACGACGAGAAAGCGAAGCTGAAAAAGCCGTTGAAAACGTAATTGCCAAGATTCGCAAAGCTGGCATCACCGTATCCGGGACACCAAAAATCACGATTCAAAACATTGTGGCCTCTGGAGATTTACACAGTCGCGTGGACCTAGATATGGCCCAGATGGCTCTCGAACGGTGTCTATATGAGCCCGAAGTCTTCCCAGGACTCATCTACCGTATGAAAACACCCAAAGCTGTCTTCCTTATCTTCAGCAGTGGACGCATCGTCTGTGCAGGAACTAACAAAGAGACTATCACCCGAAAAGCCATCTATCTTCTCGCTGACCACATGCGTGACCTCGGTCTCATAGAATAGCTGAGTACACAATTTCTCTTGTTCCAACAAAGACCAGTTTATTACCTAAGTTGATTAAGGGATTGCAGACACGCTATTAGCAACTTGACTGTGAGTTCCAAGTCTGAATATTGAATCAACGAGTTTGTTGTATGGAAATAACGAGTGGGTATTAGTAAAGATGTTGTCTGACTTCCAGATTTAATGACTTCAACAGCTGCAGCATCCGTACCAAAGTGAATGGGGGCACGTAACACCACCTCTTGTAAGGGTATCTGCTGCCTCTCTGCGACAGTAATTATCCACGAGTTAAGTCTCGATGACGTCACATGAAATTGATCGGCTTTCAACAGGACAGGTCCTTGCCCCAACTTAACCGGAACTAACCCTTCTTTGATATTGGGATGATCTCCAGTGGGAGATACATCCAACGCGATAGCAAAATCTGGCTCTATCTGGTGCGCTGCTGGTCCAGCTCCCCGTGTGCCCAATTCCTCTTGGACTGAGGCCACACCCACCACATTCATCGCTAGCTTCTGGTCATGAATACGTCGAAAAACCTCAATCATTGCAGCAAGCCCGGCTCGATTATCAAAACTATTTGCAAGCAACCGACCATTCCGCAATACCTCAAAGTGTTTTTCTGCCGTAACGTATTGCCCCCGCTCTATCCCCATAGCTAAGGCGTCGTCTGCACTCTGAGCTCCACAATCAATGAACATCTTATCAAAATCCGGTACATACCCTTCCTGTAATTCCTTAACCGGGATTAGGTGGGGTGCAGCAAGTCCAACCACACCTTTCCTTTTTCCCTTTTTTCCGTGGATGGTGACTCGCTGCCCCAGTATATTCCAACGATGTCCGACAAGTCTGATAAATCGGAGAAACCCATCATCATCAATATGAGTCAAAAGAAGCGCCCAATCCTCATCCTGATGCGCAATCAGCATCAAAGATTTTTTCGTACTCCCTCTCTTTGTCACGATAACATTTCCCAGCGCATCCATTCTTATCTCATCAACTAACGGATCCAGTTCCCGTACGATAATATCGCGAATCTCATTTTCTCGACCCGGCGGAGCATCAGCGAAGACTAACTTTTCCAAGAACTCATGCATGCTTCATCAACTTCCACGGTTGAGCATCTTGAGTAGAAGTAGGGGCAAATCAGTAATTATACCATCAACACCGTATTCAATGAATCGACGCATTTCCTCAGGTTCATTAATCACCCACGGATTAATCTTCAATCCTTCTCGATGGCATTTCGCTATAAGCGTTGAATCAATAAAATGCAATTGCGGATTTATCGCCGTAC
This sequence comes from archaeon, assembly GCA_016550425.1. The sequence continues at coordinate 10,714 of JABXGS010000036.1, read as the reverse complement.
ATCCAAGACCCTTTGCCACTTCAACCGGATTTCGCAAATCATACTCATACAAAAGAGCTGTCACAATATCATCGTTAAGCCTGCGAACTTCTTTCAATACTGGTTGAATAAACGATGAAATCATCGTTCGATGAACCAAATCGTATTCTTGAAGCCTATCCATTATCTGGGCTTCCATACCGATAATCTTGACATCCAAGTCAATACCTACATCTTTATTAGGTGCTACCAAGTCGAAAAATTCGGTCAATGTCGGAATTCTTTCTACCTTACCAATTTCTATCGCTTTTAATTCTGATAAGGAATAATCAGCGACTTTTCCTGTTGTACTGGGAAATCGGTCTAATGATAGATCATGTATAATTACAGCGACCCAATCGCGTGAATTTCGAATGTCACATTCAATACAATCGACGCCCCAAGAGATAGCAGTTTTAAAAGCTTGAAGGGTATTCTCGCGCTGACCTATTCCTGTTCCCCGATGTGCAATTACTTGGACCATGAAATCATCTCACAACGCATTAACTCAATAGCTGAACCCTACCCGATTTGAGGAGTTATTGTGCTTTGCTGATGCGTAACATTAAAGGTGTTCCCCATAAAGCAGCCAACATCCGACTCTTCTCTGGTCGTGATTATTTCTATGCCGAAAGACACCTCTAAACCCTCAGGTAAAATTCCCAAAGATCTCAAGATTGGCGCTCAAACTAGTGCTGAACAAGAAATCGCTGAAAAAATGCGCCATGTCAAACATAAGATCGCCATCCTCTCCGGTAAAGGTGGCGTTGGTAAAACCACTGTCGCCATCAACCTCGCCACCGCACTCGCTTGGAAAGGAAACGTGGTTGGCATCCTCGACGCAGACATCACTGGACCCAACGTCCCCAAAATGCTGGGCCTCGAAGGCACCCGCATGATTGGCGGGGACAAAGGCCTCGAACCCGTTGTAGGTCCCCTCAACATCCTCAGCGTTTCCATGGAATTCCTCCTCCAATCCGCCGACACCCCCGTAATCTGGCGCGGTCCCCTCAAAATGCGCGTCCTCAGCGAATTCCTCTCCAAAGTCAACTGGGGCAAACTAGAATACCTCATCATCGACCTACCACCTGGCACCGGTGATGAATCCCTCAGCATCATGCAACTCCTCCCCGACCTCGACGGTGTCATCATCGTCACCACCCCCCAGGAAGTCGCCCTTCTCGACGCCCGCAAAGCCGCCACCATGGCCCGCACCATGAACGTGCCAATCCTCGGTCTTATCGAAAATATGTCTGGCTTCCACTGCCCCCACTGCGGCAAAGTCACCAACCTTTTCGGCAAAGGCGGCGGCAAACAAGCCGCTCAAGACCTCAGCCTCTTCTACCTCGGCGACCTCCCCTTTGACCCCCGCGTCATGACTCTCTCCGACGAAGGAAAACCCTTCATCGTCACTGATGCCAAATCTCCGGTCGCCAATGCCTTCCAACATGTCGTCGATCGACTCTTAGAACGACTAAAAGGACAACATTAAATTTCTAACTATTCGATTATCCCAGAATCCACTACTTAATCGAATCAACTAAAAGTGTCCTAACAACACGTTCAGGCTACTCTTCGACTTTCTCTGCAGGCTCCGGATCCTCTGATACGACAAATAGATGGTCATCCTTCAATGTAAATGCCGCCAACTCAAAATTCGGTGTCAAAGTGATTGCCTTCTTCGGGCAGACGGCTTCACAGGTGCCGCACCAAATGCAGCGGTCGAAGCGGAATTTAGGCTTCTTTTGGGTTTTGGTTTTGGTGGATGGAACCATTTCTATAGCGGTAGCGGGGCAATCACGGCTGCAGAGACCACAGCCAGTGCATTTTTCGATGTCGTGCTCGATTTTGCCCCGGAGCCGTTCGGGACGGACGGCGTCTTGGAAGGGATAGCGGATAGTGGCAGATTTTCTTTTGAGAACAGTGCTTAGGATTTCGGTTTCCATTGCTCCAGGTCGTGGCATGTTTTTTTCACACTCCTAGGGGGATAGGGCGACGATGAAGTCCATTATGAAGGGCCAGGCTAGCAAGATACCTACCAAGAGGAGGCTTATAGGGATGACCCATTTCCAACTGTCATGGGCAATTTGATCGATGCGCCAGCGGGACATGAGGGCCTTCATATTGGATAAGATTAGGACGATAATGGTCGTTTTTATGATGAACCAGAACGTGTAGTAGATCGCAGCAACGGCGGGGATAAGGAGGAAGGGCATATTCCCAGTTATCCAGGTCATGTATTGCCCTGAGCTCACATTGACACCGGGAATAAAGCCTCCATTGGCAAGGAATACCATAAAGACTTCTGGACCGAGGGGGCCACCGAGGAAGACGGCGGTTCCAAGGGCTGCGGCAAGTAGGACTTCGAAGTTGTTGGAAAGGCGGAAGAAGGCGAGTTTCTTGCCAGAGAATTCGGTTTCCCAGCCACCAACGATTTCGGTTTCCGCGATGGGGGCGTCAAAGGGAATGCGTTCAGCTTCTGCTTGTGCGGCGATGAGGAAGACGATGAATAGGCCAATGAACGCAGGATTCACGATGAGGGGTAATCCGAGGTTGGCTTGGTAGATTACGACGCCGCTCAAGCTGAGACTTCCTGCAACCATGCCCGCGGCAAAGAGTGAAAGTACTAAGGGAATTTCATAAGCCAGCATCTGCACGATACCACGCATGGCTCCCGTAAATCCAAACCGGTTCGATGAGGACCAGCCAGCAATGAAGAGCATTATGGTAAACATGGTGCTAAAGAAGCCGATCATTAACAGGTCCCCTTCAAAATACATGATTCCGGTCACCGTAAAGAAGGCCGTCTGAGAAATGCCGATTGGGACTAGTAAAAGGACAGTTATAGGAATGGCTAACGCTAGTATCGGGGTGAGGGTAAAGCCAATTTTATCTACCGCTGCGGGGGTGACATCCTCTTTTGCCATCAGTTTGACAAAGTCTGCAAAGGGTTGAAGGATGCCCCGCCAGCCTGTGTATAATGGGCCGATGCGGTGATGTTGGTCAGCGTAAAATTTCCGGTCCACCCATTCCATGTAGAAGGCATAACCTGTCAGGAATAGGAACCCAGGAAAGATGATAATCATTAATAACGTGACAATCGCGTCCAATGGTGGGGGTAATAGCAACTGCACATGGCGCACTCTCCAGTGGGTCACCATTATGATTCGCTTCTGCTAAAAAAACCTTCTACTACAACAATTTTTTTGCCAGTTGTTATTTCACAATTGGAAAAATATCTAAATTTACACTTAAAATTCTAGAAGTCAACATTAGACGATATCTCCACTTGAGAGTGGTGGTTTGTGTTCAATAATGTAAGAATTTAGAACCAACCATCCTTTTGGATGGTATGCTGGTCAGCTCCCCGGTCAGATTCTTCGACATCTTTCCACCATTTTTTCTTCGTTCCCTTCTTCGCTCGTTTCTGCCAGTTCTTTGTCTTTGGAGTCTCTTCGATGGTCTTCAACAATTTCTCGACGCGGGCAACGACAAGATTACATTCATCACGACTGATTAGTTGTTCATCAGAATATTTCTGAACAAATTCGATAACCTTCCTCAGATTCGTATTTGCATCATACCAAAATCCCCAATCGTCGCAAAGAATTTCTGCGATATAGATTTCGTTAATAGTTTTTGGTTCTTTATCCGTAGTACCTACTTCTTGACCTGCGAATAATGTGATGAGATCTTTGATGTCTTTCTCATTGATGTCATGAATCTGAGTTTTTTCTAAAACCAGGTCTGCTAAGGTAATTGTTGGTTTATCAAGGAGTAATCTATGAAAGTCCTTTTTTCGAGCAAATCTGATTTCATGGCTAAAATCCAACGTGTCCAAAAATACGTCAACATAATAGGGCTTTTGCGAATGATGGTAAATGTATCGGTCTTTAGCGGCTAATAATGCATAACGGTCAACTTCGAAACCTAGTGTTTTTTCAAAAAACTTTTCGATATCCCGTCGTTGACTTTTGGGACCAATTAAATCGATATCGGTAAAGCTCATTCCCCCCTCCCCTAGACGATCTAGATTTTTATGAAGGTCGATTTTATGCGGGGTCTGCATTCTAATAGCTAATGCTCCAAGTATGCGTATTGCTAGACCATGTTCTTCCGCTTGATCGACGATGTGTGTGGCTTCTTTTAGAAATTCTTTATCAGACATTGGTGCCTTCGGGGTTTCGTTCATTAAATATTGACATCCTGCAATTGTTGTTGAAGAGATGTTACTTCTGCGATTTATATCCTAATGCTCATCCATCTTTGCTAAACTATCAAAGATTGGAGACAGTTGTTGATATGATTGTTTAAAGATCGGATATAGTTGCGTGTAGTATTCATATGTCTGTTGATTACACTGTAACTGCGTCTTTGTATGGATTACTTCTAATAACGACTCGAAACTTGGATAGATTCCCAGCGCAACAGCGCCAGTTAAAGCAGCCCCAATCGATCCGGTGTTTAGTGGTTCTTCGACGATACGAATGGTTCGACCTGTTACATCTGAGATGATTTGCATCCATAATTCACTAGCTGCTCCTCCTCCAACACCGCAGATGCTGTGAATTTCAAATGGAGCGGTTTCCTCTACGGAGTCGAGAATCCATCGAATGTTGAATGCAACTCCTTCTAAGATGGCTCGAATTAGGTGTCCCATTGTGTGTCCAAGTTTTAAGCCCAGATAAGTTCCTCGAGCGTTATGATCGTTAAGGGGAGATCGTTCACCGGACATCCAGGGAGTAAAAAGTAATTGATCAGATCCTGGAGGAACCTCATCAGCCAATCGGTCCAGTTTAGAGTAGGTAATACTCCCAGGTGTAGGTGAATCTTGGAAATTCTGAAGAAGATCACGTAACCAACGGAGGGCAGCACCTCCGGTTTCCATTTCTCCCATGAGGATGTTTTTTTCTGGGTCGCCAGAACACATTGTTAAATAGCGTTTATGTGGGTCAATTAACACCTCTTTTGTGGTGACCCCAATCCACGTAGCAGTTCCGATGCAAACATGACTGTCACCCTCACGCACACTTCCTGAACCAATGGCGGCAACCGCTACATCGCCTCCTGTTGCTACAACGGGTGTTCCAGCGGGAACGCCAACTTCTTGCGCTGCTTCTTTTGTTACTTCTCCAATGATCTCTGTTGAGGGATGTGCTTCGGGGAGTCTTTCTGGGGATATCTCGATGATCTCACAAACACGTTCTGACCATTTGTGTTCATGGATATTGAAAAGCCCATAAAGCGAAGCATTACTCCAGTCGGTAACAAAATTACCTGTGAGTCTAAATTCGAGAAAATCTTTGCAATCTAAGAATTTGTGCGTGTTAGCATAAATTTTTGGTTCCTTCTCTTTTATCCAAAGAATGCGACTTACAATGTCTTTTGCTGATGGTGCCATTCCCAGTATTGGATAAATTTCGTCTGTGAATTCTTGAAGCCATTCTCCTTGTTTTGTTGCCCGTAAATCCAGCCAACTGATTGAATTTCGTAAGGGCTTTCCAGTTTTATCAACAGGCATTATGGTAATCATCTGTGCTGATGGCGCGATGGCTAGAATGTCATCAGGGGATTTTGCTTTCTTTGCTACAGCTTTGGTCGTGGTGCAAAATGCCTGCCACCAATCTTTTGGATTTTGTTCCACCCAATGGGCTTTCGGGTAGAGAAGCGGGTACTCTCGATATTCTGATGCAAGAACGTTCCCTTTGAGGTCTGTTAGAACAGCCTTATCTCCGCTCGTGCCAAAATCGTGTGCAATTATGTACCCGTCTTTTTTAGTCATCTTGCCTCCTTCCTAAAGGTGCTAGTGAGGTTTATGCTTTGAGAATGCGTTTAAGTGCTTCAACAAATCGTTGATTGTTTTCTGGTGTACTCACCGTAATTCGGAAATATGCGCCACCCAAACGATGGCTAGACATATCTCTTGCAAAGATTCCCACGTCTAAGAGGGTTTCGATGATTTCTTTAGTATCTCGGCCAGTACCGCCAGCATTGATTAACACGAAATTACCACTTGAGGGAAATGTTTCAACTCCTGGAATTGCTTCTAGCTCTTTCCGGATAAAATCAACACCTGCTCTATTGGCTTCAACACGTTCTCGCAAGTAATTTGGGTCATCAAAGGCCGCTTCCACTCCTCGTTGAATAGGCATTGAGATGTGGAAAGGTTGAGCGACCCGACTGAAATACTCAATAATTCTTTCATCGGCAATCAAATAGCCAATACGTAACCCTGCAAGGCCCCAAGCCTTTGAAAGTGTTCGAATGAAGACCACATTGGGGTGAGAGGAGATGAGATCTGTCATATTTTGGTCAATATACTCGGCGTAGGCTTCGTCTACAGCAACAATTACATTGTTTCTTGCTAATCTTCGGATATCTTCTTTGGTACAATAATTTCCTGTTGGATTATTTGGTGTACAGACAAAAACGATTTTCGTATTATCAGCAATGTGTTTTTCCATCTCTTCAAAGGGATATAGGAATTCAGGAGGGCTCATTTTTATTGAAGTTAGTTTTGTTCCATGGAGGTTGGCAAATTTTTCGTAAGCTGAGAATGTGGGAGTATGAATTATGACTTCTTGACCAGGTTCAACAAATGTTCGGATTAGAACATCGATTACCTCCATCGAACCCGCACACACAGCTATGTTTTCTGGGTCCATTTTTACATGTCTGGCGAATCGGTCACAAAGTCCTGATGGTGGTGCAGGATACAAATTGGCCGTTTTTAATTCGCTTATCATAGCATCAATCACAGCCTTTGAAGGAGGAATGGGATTTTCATTTGACATCATTCGTAATAAGTCTCTATTCGACCACGCCCGGATGAAATGGCTAACATTGTAGCCTTTTGAGTTCTTTACACATTCACGAACAAGACTGGTTAAGTCAAACACTCTTTGACACCTACTTCTCCACTAATGGGTAGTCTCTTTTTTTCATTTGTGATTAGTCAATCTTCTAAAGTTGGTGGTATTCAATGTTGTTGTATCAAGTTTGGCTTGATACAAAGGGTAAATAAAAAAAAGAAAGGAGGGGGATTCCAGCCGTTTATTCAGGTGGAATCTCCGCTTGTGCCTTAGCAATCGAGATGCCTTTGGACTTGTGATAGAAGTAACTGATGTAGTAGATGATAGGTGCGATAATGAATGTCACGACTACTGCGATCATAAACGACCAGTCAATCGTTCCATATACCGCGGGGGACACTGATGCATATCCAATGAATACAGATATTGGAATAGAGATCGCTGAAAATATTGAGATTAGTGGAATACCGAATATCTTCATCTTAGCAAAGTCTGGTGCAAGTTCAAAGATGTCTTTTCTTCGCCATGGGAAGATAATGCCAGCGATGCCAACAATAACCATCGCAATCCACCAGGCTAGAATGCTGTAGGTGAAGTAATCGAGGGCAGTTGTATAGATGTAAAGGAAGTTCATTATAAAACAGATAATGAAGGTCACTATGATGGCAACCCAAGGTGCTCTAAATCTGCTATCGACCTTTGACAGGGAGCTGGGAAGAACTCGGTCAAAGGACCAAGCAAAGATGTTTCGAACACTGGAAATGAAGAGACCAAGTGCAGCACCAAAGCAACCAAATGCAAAGGTGACTGTTAGAAACGGTGGGATAAATGGTATATCTGTGGCAAACATTGAAAGAATGCTACCTAACGGTTCAATTGGGAAATAGTTCCACCAGAGCGGATCTCCCGCTACATCAAGATAGGCAAGACTGTTGAGTACAACCGGTCCAAGAGCATAATCGTTGACTGCGTATAAACCAAAGGCAGTGAAACCGAAAATGAAGAGTGCGCCAATAATAGCGATGATATGCGACCGTGTTACCCCTTTGATTTCTCCAGCAATGTATGCTGAGTTAGTATATCCAAGGAAGTTCAATGTTGTATACGTGGTCGCAAAGAACGTCACTCCAAGCCCAATCGGTAACGCTGCCGTGACAACCCAGCCTGCACCTGAGGCTGTCGAAACTATGGTCGCGAACGAGAGGGCTCCTCCTGTAAGCAATTGCATACGGGCATCAATCAAGGGGGCACCAGCAATCATTACACCAGCCCAAACCATGAGGCCAATGTAACCCATAATAATTGCCAGCCACTCTGCCCGGAATTCCCACTTGGAGCCAAGTAAAGAAAGGATGGCCATTGCTACGATTATCACTGTGCCTATCGCTAGTTTTACCTCGTTGATGTTCAACATATTGAAAATTATCAATCCTGTTGGATCACCTGTCATGGTTCCCCATGTAAGCCAGATGGGCGATATACCCCATTCGACAATCCAGGATGCGAAAGGTCCTGCCCATGAAAGCAGAATTAGGGTGATGTACCAGTTCACTGCAAATCCAACGGCTGGATGGATGATTCGGCTAACCCAAACATAATCGCCGCCCGAACGGGGCATCGCAACGCTAAACATCACGTACATGATGGCGTTCGGAATCATGAAAGCGATTGCGATTAGCGCCGCAAGTGGCGTCCATACACCAGGACCGTGGAGACCAACTGCCCACATCTGATAGACCCAGGGCCAAAAGATGCCTGGAATCAGAATGCACATAACTAGAGCGTCCCAAGCACTGACATTTCGAACAAGACCGGAAGCTTTTCGTACAAATATTTCTTCTCCCATTTTTCATTCATCTCAAGAATGACCTTTAATGGGTGTGTTTGGTTTATGAATACCAAACGTGCCCCCCATTGTTATGGATATGATATAAAACCATTACTTTTTTTTGGTAATTTTTATGAAATCCGAAATATGCTACATCTCTCTAGAATATACATAATGAATACAGGTGGTGTATAATTTAACAGGTAAATTCTTCGAACACTTGGATTTGGAAAATCATTTTCAGTAATATATTATCCTTAAAGAACGAGTACGCATAGAAGGTGTGGCACACAGAATTGCACAAAACCCAGATGGCATCTAACCAACTTTGTTAAGATATTAAACGTTTATCGATTCGAAAGTCTTTAATCTCGAGACCTCTCCTTCGAAGCAATACTATCTGAATTCTCCCAATTAAGAATTCTCAACAGAAGCAAAAGATTTGGTGATCAATAAATGAAGACACGTATTTTCTTCACAACTGACATTCATGGCTCAGAACGTTGTTGGCGAAAATTTGTAAATTCCGGACCTTTCTATGAAGCGAATGTTGTCATTATGGGAGGGGACATCACTGGCAAAGCTATCATACCAATCAAACAAGACGGTAATCATTATTCGTTAACATTCATGAACAAAACATACGAGATTGATACACAAGAAGAACTCGACCAGCTTATCAAAACTATTCGAAACAGTGGCTATTACCCATATATTGGATCCACCGATGAAATTCACAAAATAAGCGAAAACAAAAACGAGATTGACAAACTTTTCAACAAAGTCATGCACGATGAGCTAAAACGATGGATTAAATTGGCAGAAGAAAGACTGGGAGACTCAGAAATCAAGATGTTCGTGTGTCCCGGAAACGATGATCGATTCGAAATCGACCCTGCTCTGAATGCTTCGGATTATGTTATCAATCCTGATGGAAAGGTCGTTATGATTGACGCTGACCACGAGATGATCTCTCTTGGCCATGGCAATGTCACACCTTGGGAATGTCCTCGGGATGTCCCCGAAGAAGAACTAGAAGAACGTATTGAAGCAATGGCATCCAAGTTACAAAATCCTTCATCAGCGATTTTTAATATGCACGTTCCACCGTATGATTCAACTCTCGATTTGTGCCCGGTATTAGCTGAAGTTGATGGCGGTGAACTTCAAGTGCAAACGAAAGGAGGGCGAATTGAAGATCAACCCGTAGGCAGCAAAGCCGTACGCGCTGCCATCGAAAAGTACCAGCCTCTCTTAGGTTTACATGGCCATATTCATGAGTCACGTGGTTTCCACAAAATTGGAAGAACCTTGACTCTAAATCCCGGCAGTGAATATCTCGAAGGGGTACTTCGGGGAGCTCTCATTGACATTGAAAAGGACAAAATCAAGCATTTCATGTTAACGCAAGGATAAAGCTCCTGTTTCAACTCTCATTAGTCTGAACTCGCTTTCTTGGCTAATCACCCCACTCATTATCAGCTTTAAACAAGGTCCAAGGGTGGGGAATAATATCACGAGTATATGGAGCCTGCCAAGCATATTCGGGGTGTTCGGTGAAGAACTTCTTAGAGTTAAACTGAAGATTACATGCAGGTCCCCAATGTGCCCACCACGATCCTGCTTCACTTAGTGCACTTGTTACAACTTTTGCATCAGTGGATCCAAAAGCCTCAAAGGGTCCACATTTCCATTCTATTAATCCTCGCTCATCATATTCTGTATGGCCGCAAATCGTGTTTGCTGAGGGTTGTTCTTTATTCAAAGACACATCAAAATGGTCGCTGATAATTTGTTGAGCTATTTCGACATCGATTTCGCCTTTGAATTCCTCCATAAGCTGGAGAAGTCGTTGGGTTCTTGATGCACGAGAATGGGTCGCTTTCTGATTAAAGGAAATGCCCACGCATTCCTTTCTTACCTTCTCGTCAAGTGCCCAGTTAGAACCTACAAAATAGCCATTTTTCGTTCGACGAGTAGCATATTCATGAATTCCAAGTTCTAACCAACCAATTTCATCAGTCTTCGCATCTCCCACAAGGTACGCATTAGCCCA
>JABXGS010000219.1 GCA_016550425.1 archaeon | reverse complement strand
ACTCGATTCTCACGCCTCTTGGAGAAGGAGGAATTGAATTGGCATTAGTGAACATCACGGAGCCGGGATATTTCAGTTGGCTTTCTGAAGTGGGAGGGGGGAACTATTCAATTCTCTTAGATGGCATGGTTCTGGGCGTGGGCACCCATAACCTGGTGGTAAATGCTTCGAAACCCGGAATGTACATTCAAGAGAATATCTTGTTAGTGACTCTGACGGTTGAAGGGGAACCCACCACGATTACAGGAAGTGCACCAGCTAGCGTGGATGGTGGTGAGCCGTTTAATGTCACAATCACCTACCGGAAACAATCTGATGCAACGGGTATCACAGGGGCGACAATCTCGTGCCTGCTTGATGATGCCCCATTCAGTGGTTTTGCTGTCTTTGATTTGTTAAATGGAACCTATCATGTGCGATTTATCCTCAATGTGAGTGGCAGCCCAGCTACCTTTAACATCACTTTGACTGCTTCCCTTGGTGGCTATGAAGATTCAACATATGATACGCTTGTGGATGTGAATTTACGGTCAACCACGATTATGGTTACAATTCTCTCGTCAACTCCCGTTGTGTATAATGCGCCATTTGAGCTTCTAGTGACATACCAGGATATATCCGCCCAGGGAGTTATGGGAGCGACGATTCAAGGGAACTGGTCGAGCATCAGCTTCGACGATAATTTAGATGGTACTTACACACTTCGCTGTATTACCACAGGTTCCACAGTGGGATGGTGGACTATTAATTTCAACATTAGTGCTCAAAATTATGATATTCAATACTTTAGCGAGACCTTCTACTTGGTGTGGGCTACCTCACTTACTCCGCAGGATGGAGAGTATTCACCGAGTGAATACGAAAATGAAACTTTCGTATTTGAGGTGACCTTTTGGGATACCAGCAATAGTCTTGGAATTGATGGAGCTACTGTTTGGGCAGTCTTTCAAAGTGTGTCCTATCCTCTTATTGATCTGGGAAATGGTGTGTACCAACTAACGTTGAATCTAACTGATGTTCCCGTCTCAGTGTATTCATTGATTGTTTATGCACAGCGATTGAATTATGAAAATCAGACAGTAAACTTGAATTTCGTGGTATTAGCGAAATACGAGTCGATTCTAACAGTAATTCTTCCGGCGCCCAATAACATACGAGATGGGCTTGAGGTATCAGTGACCGTTGTTTTAGCATTTGCCAATAGTTCACCGATTACCGGAGCAGATGTTAATCTGACGGTTTGGATTCATTATGGAAATGGTACTGACCAAATATTGTATTCCCAGATTGTGACAACCGATCTTTTGGGATCCTATATTGTCTTAGTTCAACTTCCCTCCTACCCGCCTGATTTCTGGACTAATAATGATAATACGCCCTATCTTTGGTCTAGAGCTGTCTACAATGGTACTCGAGAAATTGGATTAACTGCAGCAATTATTTCCGAAGTGATTTCACAATTTCAGCCACCTCCTTGGTGGTTAGAACTTCTTTTCGCCCTTCTTCCATTCATTGTGCTGTTCATCATTATCATCATTATTGCTTGGACATATTATGCGAAACGTGTAAAACCGAAACGCCTTGCGCAACAACAAGCCCTTGAGCAGAGTGCAAGTCAATGGGTGCAACGAATGATGGGACTAATGGATTTACGCGCGCTGTTTGTCACCTACTCGAAAACCGGATTACCCATTTTCACCTATGATTTCGCTGGAGGCGAGATGCCAAGTACCCTTCTATCTGGTTTCATATCGGCGGTGAACTCGTTTTACAGCGAACTCTCCGGTGAAGTTGATCGGGAATCCCAGCTCCGCGATATTCATTACAAAGATTTGCATCTGAGCCTCCGCGAGGGGCAATATATCGTCAGTGTTCTAATTCTTGATTCCTCTCCAAGCGAAGTTCTCACCCAATCCTTAGCGCAATTTACTGGAGCGTTCGAGAACCGCTTTGGAGAAGAGCTGGCATCCTTTGATGGACGGATTGATGTTTTTGACCCTGGCTCTGAAGTTGTTGAAGAAAGCTTTCATGGTGAATTGCTTCTAGCTTATGAGTGTGTACAGGCGCCACCGAGAGGATTCTCACGCAAAATTTATGACCTTGCTGTGAAGCTGGCCAATGAAGAAGGGCACCTCTACTTACCTCAACTGTTTGTTAAAGCCATCGAAAAATTCGATGCTAAGAAGAAATTTGATATTGCTAATGCGCTTGATGAACTCCATGAGCAGGGATGTCTTGTACCCGTAAATAAGAACTCTAGTTCACCAAAGGAGTCGCCTAACAATCCTGGTGATTCATCCATGTTTTTCTTAGAAGATAGCTAGCTACTAGCTGCGCTTTTCCGCTTTTTGTGACAAGTCTACGTGGTGAAGAAGTTTTTTGAATCACATGTGGTAATGATGGTAGACGAATGGAGTTCGACGAGGTATGTTTGCCAAACGTGCTACAGCCGCAAAAGTAGCCATTGAAGATCTCCAAGACGGGGATCTAATTGCCAATGACCAGGGGAACGTAGTGGGTGTTGAGACCTTTCTAGGGCAAGTTAGCCGAGTGAACATCATTGCTACGGTTGTAGACCGTTATCAAGCGACTCAAGAACGATTAACAGAAGATGGGAAGGGATTTGCTACCATCACCCTAGATGATGGAACCGGCGTGATTCGTGCAAAGATGTGGGGGGAGCTAGCAGCAAAGATTACAGGCATTCAAGTGGGCGATTTAGTACTCGTGGTTGGGCGAATCCGCAGTTATCAAGGTGAAACTTACATCAACGGTGAGGTAATCCGTCGATTAGAAGATCCAAATTGGGAAACGGTTCGCATGATGGAACTTAAGCTCTCTCGGGCTGCCCCGTACAAACTCGAGGACCAATTTGGTGTGGCGGGTTCGGTGAAAGTAGTTGATGAAACAATCGTTGACCAAGGAACACAGAAGGAGCTTGAACCTGGGGTTTGGCATTCTGCTACGGCAACGCTGGCGCAGTCAGATGACGAAGATGAGGTGGTTCCTACACCGGAACTTCGACGGGTCGTGCTTGAAACCATCGAAAAACATGATAGCGAAGGGGGAGCGCGGTTTGAACAAATTCTGGATGTCACGGGGGATGTGACAGAAGAGGTGGTTGAACAAGTCCTCATAGATCTCCTTAGTGAGGGTGTGGTCTATGAGCCCGAAATCCATCGGTACAAGAAATCCTGAAAGGAACCAAATGCTTTTGAACCCACTCACCTTCAACAGATATTCCATTGGCAATCGCATCTAAGCGGTTTCAGAATCCTTGGTCAGTATTTGCGTAAAACAGAGATTTTATGAAGCTGCGAAGCCATCAATTCCATGCATGATGTGAGGCGAATCGACGTGCCACCAAAACCGAAAGAGAAAGCTACAAAAAAAACGAAGGCGACCACTAAGACTAAATCCAAGACTGCAACAAAGCCCAAAGCAAAGGCGACTAAAACAACAAAGGCAAAGACCGCCAAGACCAAATCCAAGTCGACCAAAAGCAAAGCCGCTAAAACCACTGCGAAGCCAGTTGATGTCGATGATTATGAGGCATTATTAGAGCGGGCTCGGTCAGATATTCCGCCTGAAGTGTTTGATCAACCCCGGTTTAAAATACCTCATGTGGACTCGTTTGTTCAAGGTTCACGAACTGTGGTGCGGAACTTTAAGGATCTCACAGATACTCTGCGTCGCGATCCTAAGCATCTTTTGCGCTACCTTGCCCATGAACTTGCTACAGCTGGTGAAATCAGGAGCCCGCAAGCCATCTTCAATGGTCGATTTTCATCGCATATGCTCGATGACCTCATGGAGAAGTATACCGAAGAGTTTGTTGTGTGTCCCGTTTGTCAACGTCCAGATACGGAGATGCGCCGTGAGGATCGCCTTCTGATGCTTGTCTGTAGTGCTTGTGGTGCGCGAACACCCTTGAAAGGATAAACGAAAGTAGAGGTGCAGGCTGGGAATGCAAGTCTATTTGAATCAGATGCGCCGTGAAGGCGAATATATTGTCGCAATCTGTGACCAAAATATCCTAGGGCAGTCCTTTGAAGAAGGAGAACGCTGCATTCACATTAACGAGAGATTCTATAAGGGGAAACTCGTTTCGATCGAAGAAGGGCTAGCTGCCATGGGGAAAGCTACAATCGCTAACATCGTTGGCGAAAACATTGTAAACGAGGCATTGAAAGCGCGGTTAATCCATGAACGGGGTGTTATTCGCATTCAAAATGTGCCCCATGCGCAAGTAGTAGTGACGAAATGAGGAACCATGACACGTCAATGCCCGAAATGTGGAAAGGCTCCAACGAAAACCCAGCCATTTGTTGAAGGCTTTTGCACTGCCTGTTATTTTGAACAGAATCCATTAATTGTCCTCCGTAAATCTCCAGAAGCAACCATCTGTTCTCGTTGTCAAGCCTACTACGTTGGTGGCCAATGGGTTCACCTCACTAATCAAACCCTGGAGGACCATCTCTTCGAATTGGTCTGCTCGCTTCTCGACCCTCTCTTTTCACCTAGCCAACCGGCGTCTTTTGAAATTAAACTCCAAGACCTTCCTGAGGGACCAATTGCTAAAGCGAAGGAACTCCACGTCAATGTGACGGCGCGAGCCAAGGACCACGCTTACACCGAAGACAAAGTTGTGACAATTCCTATAACCACGACCCTCTGCCCTCAATGCCGACAAGCTGCTGGTGGGTACTTTGAAGCCTTACTTCAAATCCGAACCGCCTCCGGGAAAATTACATCCAGGCAAATCGATCAAATGGTCGACTTTATCAACCAACGACTGCTTGAACACGACCTGCCGACCGCTTCACTGAAATTTTCTGAGACCCGAGGAGGATTTGACATTAAATGTATGACAAGTCGATTGGGGCGCACCCTTGCGAAAGAGTTGGCAGAGCAGTTTGGGTTACTTCATAAGGTTTCCAGCAAAGTGGTCGGACGGACACGAGAGGGCAAGAATCTTCGCCGGGACACCTACTCGCTCCGATTTCCCTTATACCAGCTTGGAGACGTAATCAGTTACAAGGAGGGTCCTTTCATGATTACCGGACTCCGAAATGGTCGATACATTCTCACAAACCTGGAATCGCCGCAACGCGAAACACTGAGCCCCAAGGAGCTGAGTGAAATCGATGCCGAACTTTTAAACGATGAAATCCACACTCTGCAAATTATCGCGGTGGAAACGGACCTCGTCCAACTAATGGACCAAGAGGATTATACGATGTATGATATTCCACGACCGGAAATCCCATTAACTGTTGGATCAATGGTCTCCGCCATCGAATGGAAAGATCACTTGGTGCTTTTACCAAAAGATGACGCACCGGCTGATGAGTGAGCAGTTTTAAATACTCGGCTTCCTGTTGTAGCCCATTCAGTATAGGAGCAGTATCATGTCGAAACCAAAGAAAAAAGGCAAGGGCAGAGGTCGTCGTCTGAAAGGTCAGTCCCGCCAAGATGGTGAAGTGATTCGTGTCCGTATTCCTCGTGAAGGTGAAGTGCTTGGCATCGCCGTGCAACTGCTGGGCTATGACCGAGTGCGTGTAAAATGTGCTGATGGCAAAGCACGACTCTGCCGAATTCGCGGAACGCTAAAGAAACGTGTTTGGATTCGTGAAGGAGACGTGGTCCTCGTCGCACCTTGGGATTTTCAAACTGATCAACGCGGTGATATTATTTGGCGATATTCTCAAGGTGAAGCTGGGTGGCTGGAACGCCGCGGATATCTGAAAATCGAATAACCCCGTTAAACTAGGTTTGTTTTTTACCTGCTGTGATGAGTATATCTACCATGTTAGTTCTCGGGCTCATCCAAACCGCCTTAGAATTGATTCCCGCTCACCTAGTCAACCATCCTATCGTATTGGATAATTCTCACTCACGAGGAAAAGCCCCGCAGGACTTGCTCCTTGATGAAAAGCTCCACGCCAAAGCATTTGCAACCGTTCCTGATGCGAAAAAACGTGGACGTCCTGATATCGTCCATCGAAGTCTTCTCGTCGCCTTAGATAGCGTATTAGCCAAGGAAGGACAGTTGGAACTCTTCATTCACACTT
>JABXGS010000218.1 GCA_016550425.1 archaeon | reverse complement strand
TTGTCATAGGACTCATAAACATGAATTAAACAACGAGATAGCCCATGGGTTGTTCGTGTCTCGAATTGATCATAATCGATCTGGGCTTTCCCGATTTTTTCAATTATACTTCGTGAAACTTGTTGAATTGCTCCATGCATTCGTCTTTGAAAACGCGCCTGAGAAAAACCACCAGGACCAATATTACGAGCTCGTGAAACAATAACACGAGTTTCTCGTGCTAAGACTGAAACTTCGGTTCCAATCCCTAATGCAGCAAGTTGTACAATTAGTTTTGCAGATTCTACGGGTTCTGGGTGACTGTGTACTTTGAGTCCCTGTCTTTTTGCTAGCTTTGTTAGTGATGTCAGGCCATGTATCGGGGATCCTGTTACCTGCATAATTCGGGTTTTTGAAGGAATTTTCGAGAGAAAATCGATAACCTCTTTCTCAGTGGAAGCTAGCTCAAAGAGATTATCAGTAGCAAGTATTTCCGGTTTGGTTCGACGAATTTGCTTTAGCATTTCTGTGCGTGTTATTGGGCTGTTAACCACTAATTGCCCCTCCTCATTTATTGTAGCCAAAGCATAGCGAGGTGATCTTCGTGCGGAAGGGGAGCTTTTTGGAAGAATGTCGAATCCTATTATTACTGGCTGATTTGTTTTAGTCATTCTTTCTCTTCCTTTCGGAACTAGCAATTATTGTCTCAAGAATTTCATTAACGTCATATTGAAGACGAAATCTGCGTCTGAAGAAGGTAGCTACATTTGTGATGTCTCGCTTGAGCAACCATAAAGCATTGGGATGTGTTAAAGGCTGCCATTGTGGCCAATCAAAGAGAATTATTTGGTCTTCTTCATCTACAAAGATATTATACTCGCTTAAATCGCCATGAACGATTTCAGCTTTTTCATATGCAAGTTTTACTTGTTGGATTATTCTTTCGAAGACATTTTGTGGTTTTTTAAAATCCATAATATCTAGAAGAAGTTGACCTGATATTTTTGACATCACAATTACATGGCGGTTAACCGCGATAGGGTGGGGAACCTGTGCTCCTACCTTCTGAAGTTTCCTAAGAGCGCGAAATTCTCGGTTTGCGGCTCGTTTACTCAAATCCATCCATGAAAAGGTTCCCTCGTCTTTTAGGGTTCTTAATCGACGAACACTTCGAAAGCTTGATCGACCCCATCGGAGAAACTTCACAGCGACTTCCTTTTCCATTGCATCAAGTGCGCGATAGACCGTTGCCTCTTTGCCTTCTCCATAAGGTTGTCCTATAGAGAGGATGACATCTTTTTGGGCCAATTCATAAAGCGCTAGAGCGTCGAATCCCATTTGAGAGAGTCGATAACCAAGATACCGTTTCTTTGTTCTTTGAATCAAACCTCGTTTATTCAGTTTGCTAAGAATGAACAGAACTTCTTCAGCATCAATTGCTATTCGTTTCTGAATCTCCTCGGGTGGAACATATTCAAAACGGTGAGTTATTTCTTCAAGTGTTTGAAGAACCTGAATTTCATCCAATTGAATCTTGGGGAGAATCTTAGCTAGACGATGCACATTAATCACATGAAGTTCTTTACCACCACGAAAAAAACTATTGGCACATTCTGATGTGGCTGGCGTTTATTTTCAAGCGACTTTAACGAGTCCTGATAATTCGCATCCGAATCTAAGGGAGAAATCTTCGTTAAGGTGATTAAATGTTTAGATAACTCTCCGCTTAATTAAATTGGGAAACGTATATTAGGGAGAGCCTATGAATTGCCTACTGTTTCATCATATTGCTGCGGTGGGAGCCCAATAAATTGAATGAACGATTCGAAGTACCTGATGAAGAGGTGCCACGTGTGGCTAAGGCGCTTTCCAGTAAAACAAGGTGGGACATCATTTCTCTTCTTCGTGACAAGAGTATGGATGTAAGCCGTATCGCAAAGGCACTAAAACAAACTGAGGCGAATATTTCAGCTCAGGTTAAAATTCTTGAACAAGCAGGACTGATTAAGAGCCACTATGAACCAGGCGAACACGGAGTCCGGAAGGTTTGCGAACCTGCTGTTAAGCAGGTCATTATTAACGCAATCTAGAGTTACTACCTCACATCAATTTTAAACCATTAATTTTCTAGCCGCTGGGCGTACATTTATATTCTAATCTGAATACTGCTCAAATCCTCCCCGTGAATAATTTGGTAACCTAATAGCTGGTGATAGAAGCGTGTCAACTGTTAACTCTCGTTTTCGAACCTTACTTAGTCGGTTTGGAACGTTGTTAGAATCGATCTTTATCTTCATCTTGTTACTTAGTGGTATTAGCGTTATCTTTATTGGAAAAATCACGGGTTTTCTTGAAGCTGGAATAGCCCTTCTCTCCGTTGGGCTTGCAGTCCAAATAATTGCCTTCATAATTCTTGGAATATACATCTATATACGATTTTTACGAAGTGGAATCATAGCAGAATAGTTTTCAATATTTGTTAGTGCTTTAAGTATCGAGTACACAATATGCTTGAGGGTAGTCATTGGACCTTTACCTCGGAATCGCTACAGCTACTTTCGTCTTTCTTCTTCTAGTGATTGCATCAATTCAGGACTATCAAACAAAAGAAGTTTCCAATTGGGTGTGGCTCGTAGGACTTTTAGCTTCACCAATCACGATTATTCGTATATCATTCACCGGATTATGGTTTGTGTATTTAATTCAGATTTTGGTTGTATTCATAATAGTAATAGTTGCTTTCCAAGTTGGATTACTAGGAGGCGCAGATGGGAAAGTAATACTGATAGTTTCAGTACTATACCCATGGATAATTCTTGACTCCTTTTGGATCATAGTAGCGCCTTTCAGCATTCTAATCGGAGGATACATTTTACTTGGAGCTCATAGCCTATGGCTTTTAATTCGAAACATAGTGAAATGGAACCAGTTATCGAAGACTATAGACATCGTCCACAAACCAAAAAAGAAAACATATTGGCTGACACGATCCCTTTCTAAAGCGCATTCACAAAACGAACAATGGCAAGTGGTTGAAGTTCCGTTGATAGTCTATTTTTGCATAGTATTCACTACTTTGCTGATTCTGACTACTTTATTGTGAGAGGCCTTCTAGGGTTTATAATTCGCCACCGGGCATTACGACAAGCCCAGAACTACTAATTTCGAAAGGAAACCGCTTAAGGCTATGTCCAGTTTGTCGCATTTTTCGAACAACAAGACTGCGACGTAATTCCCTATCTTGCTCTGTAAGTGAGAGAATGATAAGGCCTTGGGCAATGAATTCTTCAACGCCATACCTGCTAAATCCAGTTGAGCCTTCTGCAACCTCAGAAGTCATGATTGATGTTGCTCCAAGCTCTCGTAACAAACTAGATAACTTGAAAATCGCATTTCGTACCGCGGCTATTCCTTCAAAGCGGATACCAAGACCAGACACTGAATCGATGACGATACGTCGTGCATTGATTCGCTTTGTTACTCGATAGATTTCTTGTGCAAGCGCATTGATGTCAAGTCCCGTTCGAATTGCGTGTGGTTCTGTGGTTGGTAGTCCCGCTTTGCTTGAAGCCGCATCCACGATGATGAGTTTTTCCTCTTCCTGCAATTTCTCAAAGTTCCATCCAAAACGCGTTGCTTCATGGCGCAACTCTTTTGGTCGCTCTTCTAAGGTGACAAACACACCGTTGTCACCATATTTCATCGCTCCCGAATACAGAAACTGCATACAGAAGATCGTCTTTCCAGTGCCGGCCCCTCCAGAGACAAGCACGTTACTTCCAGGAATGAACCCTCCATGTAGGATTCCGTCTAACCCAGGAATTCCTGTCTTCACCCTTTCTGATGTCTCAGACATCATCTATTTCCTCCGATTCAATTATAGGTAAGCCTGTGCCAATTAGGCTGTCACCTTTTGTTGGTTGTTTTAAGAACCATAGTTTTGCATCAACAACATCAGGGTTGTCTTTCAATTTATCAAAAATTTCTTCAAGATCCGTTGTCTGTTTTCCGAGAATAATCGCAAAAAGTCCGGTTTCTGTTTCATTGAGAGCAAGAAATATCACATTTGATCGGCTTTCAAGTTCAGCTTTAATTTTCTGTGTGTGCTCTATTGTAATATCTCGGAGAATATGTCCACCAATTTCAATGAACATCACACCCGAGACAGTATAGTCTAGCATCTCTGGGTCTATGCTAACAGTAAACCGTTTTATCACTCCAGCCTGTTGGAGTTTTCGAATACGAAATAAAATGGTAGTATCTGGAATGTTTTGATTCATCGCTTTGGATAAGGTTCTAGCGATTTGCGTGTACTTTGCACGACCATCTTTTTGGAGTAGAGAGAGAATGTGTAAATCCTTGTCATCCAGTTTCACTTAATTCCCTCAAGGATATAATGTATAAAACGCCACTAGGAAAGGTAACCTATTAAGGTTTCCTCAAAAGACCCCAGTTTTTTAGACGAAATCCTTAATGAAGTTCAAGGAGTTATTGCTGAATAATAATAAATGAAATTAAATACTAAGAACCAAACTACGAGGAAAATCAATGCTCCTGTTCCCAGACCTTTCATGAGTCCCTTTCCGTGCCCACCGATTTCTTGGGGATCCACGCCTAGAATGTAGATTGGAATTAAATATGATACAACAACCAAGATGATACCTACAAAGAAGCCTACCAGCCCTAAGAGACCCGAAAAGTTAAAGGCTGATGCAATTGCTGCTCCAATAAGACCAAAAATTAGCCTGGTATAATAAATCAAATCTTCAGGAGTAATGCGATTACGCCAAAATTGGTTCCAAGGTAAGGGTTCGTCGGGAAGATATTTTTTAGACAATGGTGAGCCTCCGTGAATTCAAGTATGTCTGCTTCCGATGTTTTCGTCATGTTGCGCGAAATCAAGGATATAGTAGTCGGGAGATGGATTCTGAATATTTATCAACTTAACGGTACGCTGCTTTTTAAGCTCAGTTCTGATTCACCTAATAAAATTTGGTTATTAATTGAACCTGGCAAGCGCATGCACCTTACAGCTTTAACCTATGAGAGGGAGGCGAAACTTCGCGCGTTTTGCAAAGCACTCCGAAAGCAACTACGTGATCATAAAATTTCAGAAATCGAGCAACACGATTTTGATAGGGTAGTATATCTTCGAGCTGGACCCCCAGAAAAACGTTTTACTTTAGTCATTGAGCTCTTTGGTGGTGGAAATGCCATTTTACTCGATCCCCAGAACCGAATTATTTCAGCGATGACCTTTCGGCGTATGAGAGACCGGGATATAGTACGTGGAGCCCCATTTCAGTTTCCTCCACTCAGAGCCATGGACCCACGAAAGATTTCACTAAAAAACTTGAATGAGATACTGGACCAATCTGATCATGAGCTAATTCGCACATTAGCACGGAACTTGAATATGAGTGGAACAACTGTTGAGGAGATCCTGGCAACTGCTAAACTAGAACCAACAGCAATAGCGTCTAGTCTAGATGCGAAAAAAAGGAAAACCCTCCATACCGAATTGAAGAGATATTTCCAGACGCTGGCTGAAGAAGCTTTAAGTCCACAAATTATTTTCAATGAGGAGGAGGAACCGGTTCGGGTTGTTCCTCTGACAAGTGCTTTGCATCCAAAAGCTAAGAGGAAGAATTTTGCCAACTTCAATGAGGCCCTGGATGAGTTCTATTCATCACATACTGAGGACATTGCCGTAGATCACGTAGAGCAAAAATATCAACAGGAGCTGGTAAAACTTCAACGGTTACGAAATCAGCAACAAGAACACCTGAATACTATGCAATCCCGGGCTGTCCAAAGCCGCGAATCAGCTAATACCATCTACCAAAACCTCCCAATTGTAGAAGAACTTCTATCCACAATTCAAGAAGCACGTCAACAGAATCTCTCATGGAATGAAATCTCTAAACGACTTGAAGAGGGAAAGCGCAAAGAAATCCCCGCAGCGATGATTTTTCGAAAAATCGAGCAGCATGCAGGACGAGTTCATATTCAGTTCAGAGAGCAATCAATAACATTAGATATTCGATTATCTGCTACTGATAACGCTAACCAATTATTTCAACGCAGCAAGCAACTAGAGAAGAAAGTCAAAGGTGCAGCAATAGCCATTGAAGACACAGAAACAAAAATCACCAAACTTCGAGAGAAACACGAAGAAGATTTAGAACAAGTGGTGACAGAGAAACCGGTTCTTCGGCGTAAAAAACGTTGGTATGAGAAGTTTCGATGGTTTAGAACATCAAAAGGTATACTAGTTCTTGGAGGACGCGATGCTGGAAGTAATCAGCAATTAATCCGCAAATATCTTGATGAGCCTGATTTGCTTTTTCACGCAGATTTTGCTGGGGCTCCTGTTGTGATTGCAAAAACTGAAGGACAAAAGGTTACAGAGACTGAGTTGCAAGAGATTGCTACCTTTGCAGTCAGCTATTCTCGGGCTTGGAAAGCAGGATGGAGTGCAGCTGATACTTATTGGGTTAACAGTGATCAAGTTTCTTTAAGTGCACCATCTGGAGAGTTTCTACCAAAAGGTTCAGTTATGGTGCGTGGAGAGAGAAACTATGTGCGGAATGCACCAGTAGAAATTGCGGTGGGAGTTATTGTTGAAGAAGGTTTTCCGATTATTATTGCAGGCCCGAAGCCACCAATTCAAGGGCAAACAGAAGTGTTGGTGAATCTGATTCCTGGAAGAATGAAAGTCTCGGATGCTGCAAAACATTTACGCTCGCAGTTTGCAAATCAATTCCCCGAGTCGATGAGAGTGCAAATCCAAGCTTTGAGTATTGATGAAATTATCGCAGTCTTACCTCCTGGTCCTGTAGCCTTTGTAAGCGAATAAACAGCAGATTTTATTCATCCCATGTAAGAGCCAAACTATTTTGAAGTGAATTAGTTATAATAAATACTAAGGTGAGGTTGGTGCAAGTAGAGAAAGTTATGGCTGCCCCAGTAAAGACCATCGATAAGGATCAAACAATACCTGTCGCATTGGACGTAATGGAAAAATTAGGTATATCTGCGATTCCAGTAACCGAAGAAAATCGTCTGATCGGATTGATTACAGAAATGGATATTGTTGACCGATTAGGATCCGCGCGAGCTGGAAAATTATCACCCGCAAGTATCCACATCAGTTCAGTTATGGAGCTAAACCCCGAATTCGTTGAACCAACAACAGACATGTTTCATGCCGCTGAAAGGCTCTATAAACGTAAGGAACGCGCCTTGCCAGTTGTGAAAGATGAGGAGATCATAGGAATCATTACAAATACACATTTTGTGCGGCAATGTCTGGATGTTGATAACATAAGTGTGGGTGACCTCCAATTAGAAAACCCAATTAGCGTGGCTCTAACTGACCGTGTAGTTCACGCGCGTCAAGTATTATTAACGGAGAATTTGCCAGGATTACCTGTTTTTGACGAAGGAAAGGTTGTTGGATTGGTTACGAAGAAACGTTTAGCCTTGGGCTTCGTGGCATTTCGGCGCGAAACCCCCGCTAAATATCAAAGTACGAGATTGCGCGATTTTCTTGTTTCCAACATACTTACTCGAACTGAACTGACAACTAAACCTAACATGAAAGTCAGTAAAGCAGCTAATCTACTTCTTAAAGAGCATCAGCATCTTTTACCCGTGATGAAAAAGGGAATGATGGAGAATATTTTGATAAGACGTAATCTCGTCCAATTGGTGGCCAATCGATTTATACCTCAGAAAAAAACCTGAGCCATTTGGAGGCTCATGAATTGTCACGACTACTCAGTTTGGATGAAGGAACCACCCTGATTCAATATGCACGAAAGGTGATTGAAAGCTCTTTCCGTGGAAAGCAACTAGAAGACCTTCCCGAAAGGCTGCCAGACACTTTGCTTGAACCTCGTGGCGTTTTTGTTACCTTGAAAAAACGTGGATCCATTAAAAGAACCGAGTGGGATCTAAGAGGATGTATCGGTCACCTACAACCCAGCCCAAGTAGTCACCAACAGCCATTATCTCTGATCGAGGCTACTCGGAGAGCAGCATTAAGCTCCGCCTTTGATGACCCGCGGTTTCCTCCTGTTCACGAGAATGAATTTAACTCGATCTTGATTGAAATTAGTGTTCTAACACAACCTGAAGAAATCGTAATTGAAGATAGAACAAAACTTTCACAGCATGTTATCATCGGTAGGGACGGTCTAATCGTTCATGGAAAAGGTTGGCATCGAGGCCTTCTTCTTCCGCAAGTAGCTCCTGAGCAAGACTGGAATGCTGAAGAGTTTTTACAAGGTTGTTGTCAGAAAGCAGGATTACCATCTTCCTGTTTTCTGGATTTAGATGTTAAAATTTTCAAGTTTCAAGCACAGATTTTTGCTGAAACTGCACCTAATGGTGAAATCATAGAACGAAAATTCTAGATTATTTGGACTCTGATAATAGTGGTGGAGTATTATTGACTTCGTCTAATATCATGAGAGTGTTAATACTCGTGATATCAGAGATTTTTGATAGTGATTTATGTAAGAGATTGGTAAAGTCAGAAACTCCGCTTGCTAATAAACGTACAACCAAATCAACATTACCAGCTGTTTTTGTTATAGATAGGATTTGGGGAATTTTTTGAAGTTGTTTTGTAACGGCTTCAGCTCTCCCATGTTCGGTTCGAATAAGTAGGAGAGATTGGATTGGCCATCCGATTTTCACCCAATCTAGTTCAGCTCCAAGCTTTGTAATGATTCCTCGGGAAACAAGACTATTAATTCGATTGCGTGCTGCAGTTGCACTGAGGCTAACACTACGACCAAGCTCAGAAAATGATATTCGAGAGTTAGATTGGAGAACCTGGAGAATCTGTAAATCCACTTCGTCTAACATACGGAAGGGCTCCCTCGAAATAGGGCTTAGGCTTTATGACTTAAAAGCCTAGTCGCCAACAAAGCAATAGATGTCTATTCTTGATAAAATTCGCATTGAAAGTCTACGTAAAATCCGACCAACTGAGCCTGAAGTGAAAAAGACATACGAGGTTTTTAATCGAGTGCGTAGAGCTCTAGGTCAAGAAATTAAAACAAAGAAAGTTGATGCTGAATATATTGAACTAGAAGGGTCATCCGGACGAAAACAAACTCAACTTAGAGATTGGAATGAACTGGATATATTCGTAGGATTAGCAGTTTCGAATATATCGAAATTAACAGAAAAAAATAGTTACTCGAAATCTGTAATCCGTCGATATTTGAAGAAAATGGTTAAGACCATCGCGCTTCCAGCAATGAAACGATTAAATCCAACAGAGTTACATGTGGCATACGCAGAGCATCCTTATCTTATAGCGCAAATCGGTGATTACAAGGTCGATATCGTATTTTGTTTTGATTTAACTCAAGAGTATATCTTCACCAATGGTCCAATCACCGCTGTTGATCGTACACCACATCACTCGAAATTTGTGGACGAACATCTGACCAAAAATCAACGCGATGAAGTGCGTCTTCTAAAAGCCTTCTTTCAATCAGTATTTGTTTACGGAGATTCAAGCCCAGTAGGACGAAGCGGATTCACGGGTTTAAGCACGGAAATGCTAATCTTCCATATGCAATCGCTTGAATCTGCTTTGAAATACTTAACGCAACATAACCCGCAACCACTTGATTACTTCAATCGAAGCTCTGAATTAATCCAACGGAAATTTCCACAGGACTTCTTTGTCATATCAGATCCGACAGATCCTAACCGGAATGTTGTTGCTAGTGTTTCAAAACGTGCTTATCGGTACACAACATACAAGGCAGAGGAGTTCTTGAACGCTCCCACATTGAAGTTCTTTGAAAGAAAACCAGTACCGATCTTATCATCTGCGGAAATGAAACAGATAGAACCAAATTATGTTGTTATAGAGTTTGAAGATTCCACAGGGTGGCATTACACAAAAACTCGGGATAAACTTTACAGGTATTTTACTAAACTTTCAAAATTTCTTAAACAAGAACCAACGGGGGAATCACGATTTGGAAAAGTGATTTTCGAAGAGCTTTTTCAGAAGAATATCTTTGCAGTGTCACTCTATGTTGAGAAAAATCAGATAAGCCGTTCGTACACAAGAGAAGGGCCCAAACAGGATTACATTGAAGGTTCTAAACAATTTCTAAAAAGACATCCTCGTGCATTTTTGAAAAACGGACAGTATTATGTCACAATCAAAAGAGAGTTTACGGATGTAGAGAAGGCAATCCGATATTTTCTATTTCAGAACCAAATCTCCCCAAAACTTCGGATTATTAGAATTAGTAAGACAGGATTCTTAGATATTGGAAAGCAGGCACTATGGATCCTTATTCATGCAGTACAGCCATTTTCCAAACTTGAATAAATTAATATCCCTTCGAATTAGGAATCACTTCTGGCTTCAAAAACACGAATAGTCAGTTTAGTTTTCTTTTGAAGAGGAGCTTCAAAGAATGCAACCATGTCGTCCCCACTTTTATTCGTGAGTTCTTCGCTATTTAGACCGACCAGTCTAATGGCCCCATAAGCATACTCAAAAAGCCCCATTACTGAATGAACATGATTATCGGAGCTAATTAACTCGACAACAAAATAACTTGAAGGGAGTTTGTTAATGCCTTCAGGAGATTTTACCTGAAATGGTACCCTATGATTTTGTGATATCGCCTTTAATTCATTGATGTATCTTGGACGAATCATTAGTGCCCCAGTTTTATCTAGTACATCACTAAATGCCAACTCTTTCGATTCGAGAATAATGTGCCATTGGTCCACTAGATGCCACCAGCTTTTACCATAAATCACAAACTGTAAAATAGTGTATTGTAACTCCGTTTAAACGGTTTGCCAACAGGTGATTTCGATGGACATGTCTGAGATTCTAACAAAGGGTAGTCCCGGTAAACATTATCTGCTATTAGGAAATGAAGCTATTGCGCGTGGAGCAATAGAAGCGGGATTGGAACTTGCAGCAACCTATCCTGGTACTCCTTCGTCGGAAATCGGTGATAGTCTTTCTCATGCGGCTAAGAAAGGCAATTATTTCTTTGAATACTGCACTAACGAAAAAGTTGCAATGGAAGTAGCCGGAGCGGCAGCCGTAGCCAACGCACGCGCACTCGTTATTATGAAACATGTTGGTCTCAATGTCGCATCTGACGCCTTCATGACTTTAAATTACATCGGCGTTCGAGCAGGACTCGTTATTGTCTCTGCAGATGATCCCGGCTGTTGGAGCTCACAAAATGAACAGGATAATCGGTTGTATGCCATGCTAGGCGATACAACAATGCTTGAACCCGCAGACCCTCAAGAAGCAAAAGATATGACCATCGCCGCGTTTGATTTATCAGAGAAGCTTGAACAACCGGTGTTACTCCGAGTAACGACTCGTGTAAGTCATACACGGTCAGGTGTTGAATTAGGAAAAATACGTCCACCACGAAAGAAGGCGAACTTTGAACGCAATCCCTTTCGGTTTGTGACCGTACCAACGGTTGCCAGATTACGTCATCCGATTCTAGTTGAAAAGGTAAAACAGGCTACTACAATTTCAGAAAAAAGTG
>JABXGS010000217.1 GCA_016550425.1 archaeon | reverse complement strand
GATACAATTGGACAACACGCGACCACCTTTGATGGATTTCTTGAAACATTCACCTTAGCTACCAGGGTTATGCTTGGTAGAGCCTTTGACAATGCCTACTACGATAAGGCAGAAAGAAAAATCGTCTATGTTTTTGAAGACTGCCCAATTTGTCAAAATATCCGCATGTCTGATGAATTTCGTGGCCTCAAATATTGTAACATTCTCAGTGGTGTCTTTCAACACGTTCTGACCCTGCGTGGCTTTAGTAGCGAATGTGAAGAAGTGCAATGCCGAACGTGGGGAGACGACGCCTGTGTTTGGGAGCTTCGAGAGAAGTAGAGTATTATTTACCTACCTGAATTCTGTCATAGCACTCGATTTTGAAATTGGGAAGAAAGTTTGATAAGTGAACTGATGAGAGAGACACGATGAAGTGAACAGCGTGTCGAAAAAGACATCAGCCATTAGTGGATTTTACCGTCTATCAATTCGTGAGCGGGTTGAGAAACTGCGCGCTTTTGCTAACCTTTCAGATGAGGAGGTTTCCATCTTAGAAGCCTTCGGGGCGTTAGATCCAGCCACTGCGAATCGGATGATAGAGAATGTTGTAGGGTCTTACGGTTTTCCCTTAGGCATTGCAACAAATTTCAAAATAAACGGGGAGGACTATCTCATTCCAATGGTCCTTGAGGAACCTTCAGTGGTAGCAGCAGCTTCTAATGCTGCCCGTATGGCTCGTGAAACAGGAGGCTTCATAGCCACAGCAACCGATCCCGTAATGATTGGGCAAATTCAGGTTGCTGATATTCCTGATTTAGAAAAGGCCCTTGAATCTTTGATTCACCAGAGAGTAAATTTACTCAAGGTTGCAAATGCCCAAGACCCTGTTCTCGTCAAATTTGGAGGAGGAGCCCGTGACCTTCAAGTTCGAAAGATCGATACGATAATGGGGCCCATGTTGGTTGTTCATCTTTTAGTCGATGCCCGTGATGCAATGGGCGCAAATGCGGTCAACACAATGTGTGAAGCCCTTGCACCCTTAATCGAGGATTTTACCAAAGGGAAAGTGTATTTACGAATACTTTCGAATCTCGCAGTGCATCGATTAGCGCGCGCAGAAGCAATCTTTCCTGCAAAGGCACTTGGAGGGCCAAAGGTTGTGGAAGGAATTTTGAAAGCCTATGCTTTCGCCCAGGCAGACCCGTATCGTTGTGCAACGCATAATAAGGGGATAATGAATGGTATCGATGCAGTACTGTTAGCTACTGGACAAGATTTTCGCGCAGTGGAAGCAGGCGCTCACACCTACGCTGCTACGCAAAGTGGTGGATATCAATCCCTTACGCAGTATGAAGAAACAGCAGAGGGAGATCTCCGAGGTACGATTGAACTCCCCATGGCTGTGGGACTAGTTGGAGGAGCAACACGAACCCATCCTGTCGCGCGATTATGTGTGAAAATCTTGGGTGTCAAAACTGCTACAGAACTTGCTCAAATCATTGTCAGTGTAGGTCTAGCACAAAACCTTGCAGCTTTACGCGCTCTAAGTCAGGAAGGGATTCAAACAGGTCATATGAAGCTTCACGCACGGAACCTTGCTGTAGCAGCAGGGGCATCGAGAGATGAAGTAGACCAGGTTGCTAAAAAGATGATTGCGGAAAAACGGGTTCGATATGATCAAGCAGAAGAAATCCTCGCTGAGCTTCGAAAGAAAAAGCCATGACACAACAATTTCTTATAGACCTCATTACTTCATATTTAGTTGAAACACCCGATGTGTGGCTGCACAAGGGTGACACAGGCTCTTGCGGTGATGTGCTAAATGAAGCAATACCTTGGGATGATTGAAATCCTTGGTGAAGGGGGCGAAATGCAACCCCTGCATTGGAATCCAAAACATCTTGTTGATGGTCGTGCCATCCTCATCGTTGATGAGGCTGAAGGTATCGTATGGGTGTGGTTAGGACGAGGAACCTCGATGCTCCAACGAACAACCGCCCTTCGGCAGGCGCGCTTTATTATGAAAAATGGAACACATGTAGACGAAATTCATTATGGCACCAAATGCACAACTTTCATTGAGGTGCCTGGTGATTTACAGAATCCAAAGACCTCACTATTACAGAAACTTCTCGAAACGCATCAAAAGACCTCAGATTTTCTTGTGGTCATTGATGAGGAAGCACCAATTTCCACCTTTGAAGAAACTTTTCAGGAAAAGGTTGAGGTCATTGAGCAGACTATTGTTCCTGAACCAGTCCGTAAAGCCACTCCGATTCGGCGACGAATTTTGACATATGAGGAACAACTTGCCTCAAAGGTTCTTTTTGCGGTTGCTGATTGTTATGGACAAGCGAATATGATCCCGGTTGGTCCCAATGAATTTCAGGTTTCTGTTCTGCGATTACAATTACGATTCTTCTGTCAAGGCGAAGCAATACTTTTCTCAGAAATTCGAGCCGCTGCACAGGAAGACATCAATGCATTTGTACGTTGTTTTGGCCAACAACCTCAATTGACAGCAGAGGGACAATTGATAGTCACTTCACCGGGACCCATCTCAGAATCAGCGCCCTCTGAGGATTCTAAGCCGGTTTCAGTGGTTGAATCAATGCGTGAACAATTATCGCAGATAACTCAGAATCCTCAGAATGAAGAGGACGAAGCGACGCTTGAAGAGAATGAAGAGGAGGCACCAGAAAGAGAGGAGGAGAAAGGCGGATCCTCTGATTTCGAACTGTTCAGCTAGTCTTCACATTTGTTATCTCAGCCATAGGAGCCTTAGGCATTGGAACTAACCATTCACGGTGCAGGACAGACTGTCACAGGAAGTTTATTTCAGGTAAAAACACAATCAGTATCGTTTCTTATTGATTGTGGGCTGTTTCAAGGAAATGCTGCAGAGAAGGTAAAACGGAATTCCGCTTTTAGATTCGATGCATCGAAAATTAATTTTGTGGTATTATCGCATGCGCATTTAGACCATTGTGGGCGTCTGCCCATTTTGATGCAATCTGGTTTTCGTGGACCAATCTACGTTACCTCTGCTACCGCAGAACTTTGCGCACTTTTACTAAGAGATGTTGCAGAATGTGAAGAAGAAGACGCAGCACGAGCAGAAAGCCGTCGAAAGTCATCGCAGATACATCAAGACTATGATTTTCAACCATTGTTTACCACTCATGATGCTGAAAACGTGATCAAGCTATTCCGTGTAATGAAATACGGAGTAAAGAAAAGCATCCCTGGCAATATCACACTCCAATTTCGCGATGCAGGTCATATCCTGGGATCAGCTATTGTTGAACTATGGATTGAAGAACGAGATAAAGTGATTCATCTAGTTGGCTCAGGTGATGTTGGGCGGAAGAGTGCGCCTATCATTCGGGATCCTGATTTTCCTAGTTCAGCCCGGTATTTGCTCTGTGAATCCACTTATGCGAATCGCACCCATGAACACTTATCAAAGACTATCAAAAGGTTTGAACGAATCATCATCAAAGCCTATCGGCATCGAAGCCATATACTGGTTCCAGCCTTTGCTATCGGTCGGACTCAGGCCTTAATTTATGCACTCAATCTCCTCGTTGAAAACGCGAGGATTCCTGTCATTCCTGTTGCAATAGATTCCCCGCTAGCTATCAAGGCAACAGAGATATTCAGAAGACACCGCGAATGCTTTGACGAAGAAACCTGGGATCTAATCGAATCGGGTGATGCCCCTCTTGATTTCAAGGGTTTGCAGTATGTCGAACGCCAATATGATAGTGATAATTTAAGCCAGCAGCAAGGTCCAATTATGATTATCGCGGGTTCAGGCATGATGAATGGTGGTCGCATTCTGAGACATCTCTATCGGCGCATTGAAGATAAAAATACCCATATCATGATAATTGGATTTCAAGCTCCAGGAACTCTCGGTCATCGAATTGTCCATGGAGCTCACTCTGTCACAATCTATGGAAAAAGGAAACGAGTTAGGGCCCAGCTTGAGCGATTATATGGATTTTCTGCCCATGCAGATAAGACTGAATTAAAGGCGTTTCTGACAATGCTTCGACAACATCCGCCCCAATCCGTTTTCTGCGTTCATGGAAGCTCACAGGCATGCAAAAGTCTAGCAAATACGGCGCGACGTCTTTTAGGAGTCCCCGCAATAGCTCCCCGAATAGGCCAACGATTTATTCTCGGATAAAAAAAGAGATTGGAACCCTACGCGTGGGTTGAAACTTTTTCTACTCGAAGCCATGGATTTTGGCGGGTGAACTCAAAGAGCGA
Source organism: archaeon (assembly GCA_016550425.1). The sequence continues at coordinate 8,506 of JABXGS010000217.1, read as the reverse complement.
CTGAGTGAAACGTTCCAAATCATCGAGTTCGATGACAAAATTGAACCGCCCGTCTCCTAGAGGTAGTTTGCTAATAATCCGTCCATGTTGGTTGAGGAGAAGATTAATCCATCCTGTTTTCGTTGCGTTTTCTTCACGTGTCGAACCTCGATAGGATAGGGAGATATTTGCTTTCATCGGATAGCCTCACCAGTATGTCTTTTCTTGGCATCCGAGCCGACTTAAACCTTTCCAAAAAGGCTCAGGAGGCTTAATTCCAGAGTATTATCGGAAGGCACCTTGGCTGGAGGCGCGTGAAAGGCGCTGAAATAGTATGCCACCAAATCATAGGCAATATCAAAAGCCCAAAACGCAGCAGTATGAAAGATCGTTAACCAACCGAAGAAAGGGAGAAGTAATACGGTGATTTTCAGTATTGGACGATGAGCGAATATATAGTAAAACAATTTGTTCTGGAACTTGGAGGACCTTGAGTGCAGCAATTCATCCAGCGCTGAAGTAACAATGACCAAGACCAAAGTAGGAAGGATGAGCAGGAAAATAGCCGGTTCTAAAATCCGGAACACGCTGATGGGAAAAACAAACACTGCGAGAGTAATGAAGTATATATTGTCAACTTTCCGAGCGATAATCAATCCCACTACAAGAGCTAACACGAGAACAGCTGAGTAGATATCAAACAACACTAGTAAATTTACAAGACAGGCTAGCCCAATAGTAACAACCCAGATATGAAGGGGACGAAATGAAGGTAGAGCAGCTGTGTCAGCCACAGAATCTATGAGTTTAATGCCAGCGCCTATGACGGCATAGGACCCAACTAGCACTAAGGCAAAAAGAAAAACACTCATTTTTTTAGCCTAGAATCATCGTTGGATTATCCAGCCAGGGATTTAAGTTCGTGAGCAACGAGCTCTTTGAGTTCTTTTGGTGTCTTGGGATCCCATTTGAAGGATAATCGGCCTTTAGACCGTTTCATTTTGTGGCTAAGTCCATCGACGCTTTCAATAATTACTTCCTCAGAATCCCCTTTACCCTTGTATTCAATGTGCACTTGCTTATGAACCCGAATGATGGCCATCAAGGCAGCTTCCAAATCTAGTTTTGTGACTTTCCTTGGAGCGGCAGGAGTAGGGGTAGCGACAGTAGGTTGTACCGATACTTCTTCTGTGGGCGTTGGAGCACCTGTGACCACTGGGGCTGTTGGCGCACCTCCTTGAAGGTGTCCTATAATCAGTGTGCCTTTCGGATTTGCTATCGACTGCACTTCCATAGGTGATTCTAACAAGGCGATAAGGGTTGAATAATTATTAGATGTGGTTGGGTCTTCCATTGCATCTTGATCGATGACGACAAGTGAAAATCCGCGACCTAAAACTTCATCCCCAATACGATGCCCTTCCGAAGCGATTTTCTCAGCTTTCGCTTTGGCTGTACGCCGTTTATCGTATTGAATTCCACTACCCATCCAAAACCACAAGGCTTTATTTTGTTCATCGACTACGGCGACGCACACATCTCCTCGCAGCTTGCGTCCCCCTGGTCGGATAGAGCGTACAAATCCTAATCCACCAATTTCCAGCATCACAACACGTGTCATCTGTAAAGCACTCCAAGTGTCATATTCAAATTGAAGCTTGACTATGTTCGATATAATTCCAACCCTGAATTCACTACCGTAATATTGGTTATCACATTATTCTACTCAGGGTCCGGTTTAGAATTTGCTAGCGTGTTTATTAACTTGACCCTGAACCTGAGTTAAGTTGAGTATCTAATACAATTCCTGCAAAAACTTCGAGTTAATTTTGCGTTAAAGATTTGCTGCAGCTAATCGGTCGCGAAGAAGACCCAGAATATCGTTTCGTCTTCCCCTGAAATCATAACGTTGGAGGAAGTGTACTGAACCATTCCTGACTTCGAGTTGACAAATGATCCCATCTGGGTCTTCAATTGAATAGCGTGTGCCTTCTTCAATCTTTGTTGCACTCACATAGCACATAGGGAAGAAGTCAAGGATTGAAGAGATGAGAATGCCAACACGAATTATTCCAAGATCCTGCATTTCACGGGTTGGTTTGGGGCCGACGGTTTCTGTTGCAGAGGGAGTGGGAACTGGAGTGGATGTCTTTGGAGCAGCTGCGACGGATTCTTCGGAAGGTGCTGGAGTAGGCTGTTGAGTGGGAGTCGGAGTAGTACTCGGTTGTGGGGGTGGAGGACTAGCGGTGGGGGTTCCCCCGAAGCGTCCCAGAACGCCCTCTGTAATTTTAAATTTTTGACTTAGGGTGTGAACAAGTTGGTCATAGTAGCCTTTGATTTCGGGGTCATCAAGAACTTCTCCGTCAATGATTTCGATATCAGATACATCACGTCCAATCCGGTAAGGACCCAATTGATAGCCTGCGCTGACAAGAGACCGGGCTTTTCGTTGTGCCGCTCGACGTTCAACCAGAGATGTTGCACTTCCCTGCCACAACCAAACCCTTTCCTTCAACTCGTCGATAGCCATTACGATACGATCTTCAGTCAGAGCATCAGCAGAAAGGGGTAGAGGTTCGATAATGCCTGAAGAAAACTCGAGAAGTAAAACAAATTTGTCTGCCATAGTATCATTACCCGTCAGTTGCATTTTTTCAATAAAGGGTATTAGTTCTTTATTATGCTACAGGCACAATAAGCTTTCTTGTGGTGGAGTGGTAATCTTATATCCTGATTTTGTCACTGCAACATCAATCTCACTTCTCACACCAAATTTACCCTTTAGGTAGATGCCAGGTTCAACGGATGTCAAGGTATTAGGTAAGAGAAGACGGGTTTCAGGCATTTCATGACTATCTAAGTTGGCTCCTCGACCATGGGAACGTTCATCTATACTGTGGCCAGTCCGATGAAAGATGCCTTTCCCAAATCCAGCGGAAATGATGATTTCGCGGGCAACTTCATCCGGTATTCGAGCGGGAATGTTTGGCTTTATTGCTTCCGTAGCTGCATTGCGGGCTTCCAGAACAGTATCCCAGACATTTTGTATCTCTGGAGGTACCTTTGCACCTGTATAAGCCATGTGTGTGATATCAGCATAAATAGTCCATTTCGCCCAAAGATCAATCATGAGAAGCTGATTTTTCTTAATGGTAATGTTTTGGGGTGTATAGTGAGGATTTGCTGCATTTTCTTGGACAGCTACCATCGGACCGTCAATGAAACTAAGTTTTGCATCATTAAGTTGGTTTCGCATGAATTGTGCTACTTGTTCTTCGGTTACTTTTCCGATTCGATTTTTGAGGAATTCGAAGGTCAGACCCATTATTTTGGTAAGAGTTTTGGCAGCTTCTTTATGATTCTGCAATTGATTTGGAGTAAGAACAGAGTGGATGATTTGCATGAGGTTCTCTCCAGTTTCCCAGGTTACTGATGGAATAGTCTGTTGCAGATGAATGAGTCTCCCAGCAGGGAGAACGTCAGTTTGGGGATTCGAACCATAATTCAAAGCAATACGTTGTAGCCCCTTTGTTTGTTTTTTGATGGCCTGCATAAATGCAGCTTGAGTGCGAGCGTCTAGAATTTGAAGAGAAGGGTCTAAACCGATTAACTCGTTACCCTCGACAGGAGACTTGATAATAGTAATAGGATCAGAGGTAGTGATTAAGATAGCATATAATCGGGAGTGAGGAGCAAGGTCTCCGAGAAGCGCAAGGCCAGTGGGGTCACATCCTCGAAAATCAATTATCAGCCATGCATCAAGCTTGGAGTCCGACAAAAAACTTCGTACGAGCTTTAATTTCTCTGACATATTCAGTAGAGGGATCGTCATTAAGCGTCCACCTTGTAGGATTCTTGTTTCAAAGACCAAAAAGATTTAGGCGAGATGCTCATGTGCTATCAGGACCTGATAGCATATAACCAATTGTAATGTGGGAGTTATGGCCAAGAATTCTTTTCCTGAGAAAGATGAGTTTGGAGTTATCCTCGAACAGCTGCGAAAAGTCCAGGCAGCGACGCGCGTCTTGATACGGCGGATACAAGAGACACGGAACACCGCATGGGAATGGCGTGATAGGCGAGATGCCCTCCGAGGGGAGACTCCTGTTATTCACGAAGAAATGTCCACTCGACGAGAGCGAAGAGATGAGTTGAACGCAGAGGTTCAGCGTCAGAAAATACTTCGAGATGAGGCGAATGAGCAAGCTAGACTTTTACAGGAACAATTGCAGGAATTGAGGACACAACATGGCCAACATCGGGATTATGTGCCTTTAGAGGAATTGCAGCGTCAATTTCGAGAGCTTGAGTGGAAACAACAAACTACATCGCTTAGTGTAGATGAGGAACGCGCTTTGCTTGATGAGATGGACCGATTATCGAACGCTATGGAAACTGCACCTAAACGGGATTCTATGCCGATGAATCAGTCTGAAGAAATGGAACAATTGTGGCAGCAGATACAAGAGACACGGGAAAAAGCCCAAGAACACCATGAGAAAATGATTGCGCTGGTTGAGGAAGCACAACAAACTCATCAAAGCATTATGCATCTGTCACAGGGCATCGGTCCCGCTCGGTCAGAGATTGATGAAGCTCATCAAATGTACGTACAATGTCTTCAGGAAGCTGATGAAATGCGCGATCGAGTGGAAGTGCTGCGAAATGAAGAAAGAGACCTGAAAGCACAATTGGATAGCATCCGAAAAGATCGGAAGGCAGCCCGTGAGGTAAGGGAAAAAGCTGCATTGGAACGGCTAGCAGAACAAGCAAAAACAAAACAGCAGGCTGGGCAGAAACTTAGCTTAGAAGAACTGCGTGCCCTTATGGAAGTTGATGGAATATAAAATCACAATTGGCGGGTTTAGAACGAACGCTGATAAATGAAATCAACGAGTGCACGAAGTAGCTTCGTTGCGTCCTTATTTGGAAAAGTTTCAAGAGCAGTTTTTGCTTCATTCACAAGCTGCTGGGTCTGTTGTTGGACGGTGTCGCTCGCTGTAGTTTGCTTAAGTAAGGCAATGACCCTCTGAACATCCTCGTCTGTTGGTTGAGGAGACCTTAGAACTGTGAGAACAAAAGAACGGTTATCTGATGAAAGGAGTTGAAGGGCATGCAGAATCACGATGTTACCGAGTTTGTGTTCATAGATGTCTTTACCTAATTTTTTGCCGAGTTTTTTCTCTTCAGCGAAAAGATCGAGTACATCATCAGCCATTTGAAAGGCAATACCGGCGTTCCATCCGAAATCGCGTGCAGCTTTCTGTAGGTTTGGAGAACCTCCTGCACAGATGACTCCGACTTCACAGGCTGCACGAATCAGTGCCGCGGTCTTATACCCGATCATTGTTTCATAGTCAGATAAGCTAACGTCATGATAACGGTGTTTTTCGGTGTATTCTTCATCACTCGGAAGTTGTTCGAAAAGGACATCAAGTCTCTCTCCTTCGACTAGTTCGCGGATTGTATCTGCAATTATTCGTGAAATGGCTTGATGATTGGGGGATTGTAAAGAGCCTTCTTCAATGGCTTCACGGTAGTGTGTGGAGGCTAAGATGCCAAAATTTAACCCGTATTTTGTCCAAGTTGTTGGGAGGTTTCGGCGAACATCAGCATCATCTATAATATCATCCAGAATGAGTGAGTAATTATGTATGAGCTCAATGGCTGCAGCTGCAGATAATGCGTCTTCAATTTTACCGCCTGCGGCTTGACAAAATAGAAGTACTAAAGCAGGCCGAATTCGTTTTCCTCCGGCTTTTACTTGATGGAAAACGACCTCTTGGAAATCTTTTGCAGCAGCAACGCCGAGAAGCTCAAACATTTTCTCATCGACTTTGGAACCCATTTGACCTAGAACCTGTAAAACATCAGACAATTCCGTTTCACCTGTGATTATAGTGTGTGCTCCTATTGTCCCGGATTTTAAGGTTTTTCCTCAAAAGCGGAGAGACAAAGGGCAAGTGGAGTTAACGGGGTTTGCTTAGCATTATCTTGATTTATCGAGGCGGCTGGCTTGGACACATAGGAAGGTTGTGACGATTCGTGCCGCGACAATGGCAGTGATTCCCTGATCATATTGGGGAGCGACTTCTGTGATGTCAAAAATCATGCTCCGTGATGCTACTGCTCGAAGAAGGGTCAAGAGCTCGGATGTTGTCATCCCCCCTGCTTCAGGGTTTCCAACCGCAGGAGCATAAGCAGGATCTAATACGTCCATATCAACAGAGAGGTATAGAGGGGGTCCGGGGGGAATCGCGTCGGTGATTTGTCGTGCTATTGTGGCTGCACCTTCTCTGCGAATGTCCTCACAGGTGTAGTAAGTAATTTGGTGTTCCTTGGCATAGTTATATTCTTCTTTAGAAACTGCGCGGATACCAACTTGGATGAGGTGATCAGGACCTAGCTGTTCAACGATACGCCGTTGTACGCAAGCGTGCGAGAATTCTTCGTTATTGAATCGATCGCGTAAATCCATATGTGCATCAAATTGAAGGAGAACAATATCGCGAGGAAGGGCACGAACAGCAGCGAGTGTCAAAGTATGTTCGCCACCGAGAAGGATTGGAATCTTATCGTGTTGGACAATCTGGCTAACTACTGATTCTACTGCACGAAGCATGTTTTGAACAGATTCCAGTTCGAAGATGATATCACCAATGTCTGCAAGAGGTAATAGTGCTGCATCCACATTATTAGACTCCTGAAGGCAATAACTTTCAATGAATTGCGATGCGTTTCTGATTGCAGCAGGACCTTTACGCGTGCCCTGGCGAAAGGTCGTAGTTTTATCAAAAGGAACTCCAGTGAAGACGAATGATGCAGCTGAAGGGTCGACTGGCGCTCCAAAAAACGTATTGACGATGGGGGAGACGCCTTCTATCATTGTGATAAACCCTCAAGAAAATGACCGACATACTGCTATTTGGGTCTTCCCTTTAACATTAGATAATCTGTCGTGAGAGTTTGAGGTCTAATTCTTTTATCCGCGCTTTGAGGGTTGAAGGGGTATGAAGTTCATGATAAATAGCCTGTATGAATTCATCGCACATGTGAGCTTCTTTTGCAGCGTTGAAAAATCCACGTACTAACCAAGCTCCAATGAGGTAGGTGTATCCATAAGGTCCCCACATTGGATCGGTCATGAATGGGAGACGCGATCTGGCATAGGCTTCTTCATAAGCACCATAATTTTGGAGGTATTCGACGACTTCAGCCTCACTACGCTGTTCTTGTTGAATCATAACAAGCGCGTTAATTCCAACGGCACGACGTAGTTGCATTAGATAGGAGGAAACAGTTTCGGGTCGGGTGAGGGGACGCGCCGCCTGCAGAATGTCCGGTCCAGCCTCAGCAATACCTTCAGCAATGGTGCAATCCGGAGTATTAATTATCGCAATTGTCGCTTCAATGGAATGCGTTCCCTGCTCAAACCCTAATTCCTGTTGAACAAGTTGGGTTTGATGCCCCGGATACGTTTCGTGGGTAACCCATTTCCAGATGCTATATTTGCTTCGGGGTAACTCAATATTAACTTCGATGATGGCATGGTATTTTCCCTGATAATAATTATATGCGCTCCAAGACGCCTTCGGAACTGCTCGAAATTCTACTTGTTCATCTTCGGGTAATTTGAAAAGAAGCTGTTCAGTAGCACGTCTAGCTGTGATGGCAACCTCTTGTGCTAGCGGAACAATCTCTGGACCAGTAGTCATTGCACGCTTTCGCCAACTCGTTGCCATGGACGTGAGATCCCCCTTGAGAACCTCCCTCCTAAGAGCCCGATCCGCTTCTTCACTCAGCTCATCGATACGCTCATTTGATATAACGACCACGTCAGCATCTAATCCGATTTTAACTCGTTTTTCAAAACGAATCTTTTCATCTAATCCAAATCTAATAAGGAGATCCAATGCGGCTATCTGCTTAAGCAGATAGGTTCTTCGTGGCTTAACACGAATTTCCTTTTTGATCCTCCCCTGCAGTTGATGGATTGAGTTCAATAGAAGATCAGGGTCAACAGGGTCCTTTTTAGGCTTGAATTCAGGAGGGCCAAAGTAACTATCAACGACGATAAGATCCTCGCTGATCTTATTCCTCAGAAAATAATCAGTTTGGAAGGCTGCTTCAATGTATTGTTTTCCGATAGGCAAAGAAGTTGGGTCCATAAAATTACACCTCTGGAAAGAGTTTCTCCATCAGCTGTGTAGCTAACTCATTGAATGCATCGGCGACATTTCGCCCATCTAAGGCACTGGTTTCATAGTATTTGCCTTGAATTCGTTCAGTTGCTTGTTGGGCTGCATACTCAGACACTGTTCGTTCTGAGGTTAAATCAGTCTTGTTCGCGATTACAACACGTACAAAGTCATCACCGAGAGTCGAGGTAACCTCATCGAGCCACTTGGACTCTATTGCGGCAGCAGATGAAGCCCGTGTTATATCAAAAACGAAAATGACCGCATTAGCTCCTGTATAGTACCTTTTTCGGAGAGGTTGAAGTCGTTCCTGACCTCCGGTGTCAAAG
>JABXGS010000216.1 GCA_016550425.1 archaeon | reverse complement strand
GCCCACCATTCTTTTGGTGTCAAATCTTTACCATCAGGTGCCTGAACAGTTTTGATGTTGCCGATGGTGCTGTAATTAGATTCCGATCCAATGAGTTGGTGAAGATTATCGACATAATTGGGTGTGAGTATAAAATAATCGTCAGGTTGCATGAGTTCAGAAATATCAACGAAATGGAGGGTATAATCACCCTCGGGACCGGGTTTGAATCCATCAAATAGTATATACAATTATAGGGCCATGCAATCGCCGGGTCACGATAGACGCTTCGCTCCTTTAGGCGTTGAAGTCTGGTGTCTTGCATTCATGCTGGGAGGAATATTGTGGGTTGCCAATAGGCGAGATTTACAATTTGACACATCGTACATTGGGCGGCATAGGTATTGATCCATTCGATGTTGGCTCCTTCTGCGTAGTGGATAGGGACGAAGTAACGGGGCTGAATGACTTCAAGGGCTTCGACAACTTCTTCGTTGTACATCGTCTGGCACCCTGGGCCTAAAGGCAGAAGCGCTACATCAATTGTGCCCTGCAGTTCACCGTATTCAGGGATATTCTTCGAATCCCCAGCGTGAAAGAAGGTTACTCCTCCGATTTCAATGATGTAACTTGTCCAGTTCTCTTCAATTGGATGGCTCGCTTCTCCCCCACCAACATCGAAGGTATACATAAAGAACGCAGTGATCTGGACTGATCCAAATTGGAGTTCGTCTCCTGGTCGAACTCCTTGTCCGTCGTGTGTGGCAATTTCTGTTGGCATGCTGGCGGGAAACGCATTGGCTGTTCCTGTTTTCTGTATTAGATTGATAGATGCACTATCATAGTGATCACCATGGGGATGAGTTATGAGTACTAAATCTGCCGGAAGATTTGCATAGCTTTGGGGCAGATTGATGGGATCCACATAAACTCGATAGCCATCTGCTTCAATCATCACACCAGCATTCTCCAGGAGTGTGAAATTAACACCATTTGATTGCAACAATGACAATCCAATAACAGGCACTGCTACCGCAACTGATGCAATGACGACAACCGAGAGGAAAATCTTGGCATTCTTAGATAGTGGCATACATTTGGGTTCTTGTTCGCCTGATATAATTGCACGGCACCCGGCAAGTTCAGAAAATTGCATCACTGATAGGATTGAGAGAGCAGATGTGAACCCCTGGGTTCGGGATTATCACCTACAAAAATTCCTCGATATAGCTTCAGAATTATCTAACCCCTCAGTTCAGATTTCCCTCTATTTTGGTTGCTAACCTTAATCGCTTGTTCTTTTAGCTTTTACAGAGAATGCAAGTATCACTCCGAAGATAATAGCGAGAACTGGAAAGCCTGGAATTTGAGGAATGTTGGGGACATCTGGTTCGGTGTTGGTTGGAAGGATTACGTCAATACTATCACTGACTCTGATATTATCCAAGGCTTCGTTGGGTCCACAGAAAAAGTGAAAGTAATTTGAAGCGGAAATGGTAGTATCAACAGCTTCGATTTGGAGTGTAGAATTGATATAAACCCGGAATAATCCAGTTTCATCGCGTGTAATATCGATTTGTTGACGTCCATTGATGTGGTGGGAGGGATAATAGGATCCGATTATCCAATCATAGGATTCATTCCACACTACAAGTTCGAAAGCACTCCGCCCGACTTTCAACACATACCCTGTGATAGGGTAAAGAACTACTTCTTCGCAAGCAAAACCGATGTTTGCTCCACTTGAAATTTGACCACTAAAAATGAAATCAAAACTCCACGTGCCAACAATGATTGTACTAGGGTGATTGATACAACTTTGCCCTACTTGTGCACGGAGCAGATTTTCATCAGTTGAAAATATACCATAGACTACGTTCCACCCATCATAGTTGCCATCATTGAAATCATCCGTCCATATTATTGCCGCAGTAGTATTCTGAGTTAAAAGAGCAAATAACACAAGCAGAATTAACCCAAGGACTAGCCAATTCAGCCCACTCTGTTTTCCACTGGTCATTGTTGTAGATTCCCAGTTCTATTATTAGATACCAGTAATCGGTTTGTATTGTATTAAATCCGTTGTGAAACCGGCTATCTGGCTCTTTTGGATGAGGTACTTATGCCTTCTTGATTGGTTGTCGGATCACTGTTCGAAGCTTTTCTTGCGTTGTACGACGTGGATCACTTAGATAGATTTCGTGATGCTTACCTCGAAGTTCGTAACCTTGATCGAAGGCATACTGGTGCATCGCTTCGATTATTGGTCCTTCTTCAGAGAATGGACCGATATACATCACCTGAACCGATAGGCCTTCATCAAAGGTTTCCAACCGCATTTTAGGTAAAGCAATTGGCTTGTTTTTCTTATGCACTACCTCAATGGCTTGATTGTAATGATCAGCGGTCACTTCGGGGGGTTGCATGATCATTGATGTCCAGAGCCATTCGTCCTTTCGAGTGTCAATCGCGAATGCGTCCATGTCCTTTGCCCACCACAGACCTTCGAGGGGCATCACTGTGTAGTCGATGATTCCCGCTTTCTTCAAGGCAAATTTCAAGGTATATGACATGGGATAGAGGGCTTCCATTGACTGCTGATACTCGATTGAGGTTCCAGGGTAGCCTTTTCCGTCGATCATGAGAAATTGCATAGTCGGTATATCAACGATGACAGGTGTTCGTTTAGGTTTGTAGAATTCTTTAAGCGTTTTTTTGTGGTCGATTTTTTCCATTCATTTCACTTCCTGTTGCGTTAGGGAAGAAATGGAATGATCAGAATTAAGATGACGAGAGTACAGACAATTATGCTAATTATACTTATCACTAAGGCCTTACGCATACTAGGCAGGATTTTCCGTGTTTGGTAGTAGGACCCAAGATTCAACATCATAAAGAACAGGGCAAATCCCATGGGAATAACTGGGATGAACAGTAGCCAACCATATAGGGTCACTAGGAATCTGCCCACAGCTATCCAAACAAAAAGTACTATACCTGCTACGGCTTCTTGAAGTCCATGGCGTGTTCGGGGTTGTTTGAGTGCTTTTTCGACTTGTTCTCGGGATTGACCTAATACCCTCATTCGCATATACGTTAGGAGAGCCCGTGCCAGGTATAATCCCTTGTTCACACGGGCAAAATAGATGATCTTGTAATAGCTGAGGTTGGTTTTTACCTTCTCTGATGTCGTTTCAATGATGAGGGTAACACTCTCTTCTAATCCTGTTGTTCGATAGGAGAGGCGGGTGATGGTTTCCCATGGAATATTCTGGTTCGGTCCAAAGACACGGGGAAGGGAGATACCATCACCAGAGACGACCATGTACTTTCTCCGAAGGGGAATTGATGCGAGCCAAGCAACAATTCCTCCGCAAACAAAACCAACTGGTACCAAATTCCACATGCCGATAAGTGAGATTGAGCCATAAATCCAGAGATAGGATATCCATACAATAACGGCACCTGCGAACATTGCTACACCAAAGAAGAAGGTAAGCATCCATCGAGTCCAGGGAAAGAAATGGGCTTCATTTCCTTTGATGCGGTTCGCCATCTCCATTTCATTAGCGTACGGCTTGATGAGATTACGGTCAAATTTGTACCGTTCATATGCGTATTCCAGATCCTTTTGCCCCATCCGAAACCATACAACATGATGCTGAGAAAACATAAAAGCTGTTGCTTTCAAGGAGAACAGACTTTGTAGAGGTTGTGGTGAATCAATAATGGTATCTTCAACAGGAATTGTGACCAAAACTCGGCAAACTCTTCTTGAAATCAGTAAGCGAGAACACCGGTTCCCGGAAGTGATTGCTCAAGCCAAAAAACTTGATTGGTATGAGGATTTCTCTTCTGGATATAGGGGGCTCTACTATTTTCTTCATGTACCCCTCTCATCGAATTATACAAGGAAAGTTCGTATTCCTGCTTTAGATGTCCCGATGGTCCGCAAAGCAAGTGGGCTCCTTTATCAACACCTGCGAGAAGAAGGCATCCGAGAGATCGATGCCATACTCGAGTTATGTAATGCCTTATTGGAGATGTGGAGTTGGGAATACCGTACAATCGCTTTCGACTGGTCTTATCGTGTCCGCAAGCACTTGGAACCTCGACATTTCCCAATGCTTGAAGGGTGGACAAAACTCTATCTGGCCACATGGGGAGGAGTCGACGATTTTTGTACGCATACCATGGGGTATTTCTTCTATACTTTTCCTGGGTTCGCTGAGCACGTCAGGGAATGGGCAAAATCAGATAATCCCTGGGTGTTGCGTGCTGCTGCTGTTTCTCTTATTTATGGCTTACGTCGTGAGACTCATCTTGACCTAATTTTTGAGGTCGCGGATTCGATGCTGCTGGATTCACGAAAATATGTGCAGAATGGGTACGGGTGGATGCTCAAAGAGGCAACCAAGTATTTTCAGGACCAGGTCTTTGAATATGTGATAAAGAAAAAACATATCATGCCCCGACGGGCGCTCCGCTACGCCATTGAAAAAATGCCGCGCCTGCTTAAAAAGCAGGCTATGTCTTGATCTGTTGATCTGATAGGCTATGCGCCGCCTTTTTCGCTTGGAAGCACGACCCCAGCTACAAGGGCTAGTATTCCTGGAACTACACCAGTCAGGATAATGGCAAGGATTCCAGTTACAATCATTCCAGTTTTGTGTGGAAAGGGGTCATTTCTCCATTGGAGCCAAAGGATTGAAAATACGACACCAACGATTCCCAACGGAATTGTGATTATTCCGATGAAGAAGCCAATGGTGAACACGAGTTGGAGGATTGCGGCGACAAGTAGTAATATTGAGGCTGTTTCTTGATCTGACACGGTAAAGCCACTCCAAGAGTGTATTTCTCCCTAATTATTTTGATTATAAAATCCTTTGTGAACGCAAGGGACTGATTATGAATCCTATTGAAGTGCTAATTAACCCAAAAGTTGTTTTTTCAATTTTACGGGGTTTGCTCGGTCAATTTGAACTTTCGATAGGTTATGAAACCTCTTGAAGCGCTCCAATTCCTCTCGAATGGGATCTATAATTGCAGCTAATTGATTTCGAGGAACATCGACTTCCAAATTGCGGAGAATAAGAGTGCCAGAAGGTCTGTCAGCTTTGGGGTCTAAGCGACCGATGAGACGATGTTGCCATAAAATCGGCATGATGTAGTATCCGAACTCCCGTTTAGCTGGGGGTGTGTATGCCTCGAGTCGAATCTTCATACCAAATAATTCTTGTGCACGAAGACGATCCCAGACGAGGTTATCGAAGGGATTAATAAACCACACTCGTGACAAGGAGTGACGCCGATCTTGGACCTTATGGAGAAACGGTAATTGGCGAGTCAAAACATAGTAGGTGTGTTTGGTATTGGGAATCTCGATCCGTGTCACCAAATCTTCTTGTTCGAATTGACCAAGGAGCTGTTCCATGATTTTCGTTCGGTTTCTTGGTCTCTGTTCAGAGCCATAATCTAACGCATAATTCTTCAAATCAATGTATTCAAGAAGCTGCTTGGGTGTGCTCGCCACCAAGCAATCAAGGCTTCGTTCTAGGAAAAAGCGCCATACTTGGTCTCGTTCCACCTTTTGGTCGAAATATTTGCTCGGAATGACGCGTTCTGTTAGGTCATAAACGCGTAGAAAGCTCTTACGCTCCTGAACGGCGATGCGTCCAGTATTCCAAAGTAAATCGAGGGCGATCTTTGCAGGTTTCCAGTCCCAGAATCCTCCACGTTTCTTTCCACTGGGATCTTCGAAATCCCTGCTACTCAATGGGCCTTCATCGCGGATTCGGGCTTCAACGACATCCATCAGGTCACGATGCTTGTTGTAGAGGTTTCGATACCACGAATGAAAGGTTGATGGATCGCGTTGTGTGTAATGCCAATAGTAGGGGTATTCTTCAATGGGAACAATACAGCAGGCATGCGCCCAAGTTTCAAATACATGGTGCTGGCGAAGTGCTTTCCATAGCTGATTAGGCTGGTAATCCTTTACGCGGTTTCGTAGGGTTAGATGGTGGCTTCTGGCTACGACAGATATCGAGTCAATTTGTACAGCAGCTATTTCTTTGATAGCCTTTTGTGGTTTTGACCAAAGAGGATCATCACCAAAACCTTGGCGTATTGTGAATGCTGCTTGTAAGGATGGAATATCTACGAATTCCATTGGACCACGTCTGATTGGATATGACGTACCTCTATTCAATCTAACCATAAAAGGGTAATATGGCATCACATGATCTTTGAAATTAGTTAGGCTTCTTCAATGTGAAGACAACTGCATCGATGGGCGCCTTAATTATACATGGTTCATCAATCTCAAAATCTGTAAATGCGCTAAACAGGGTATTCCAATAATCAAGGGGTTTGAACACAAAGGCAAAGAAAAGCAACCAAGCAAACATCTTCCGATTTCGAATCAACTCGAGGGTGACAAATCGTCCTCCTGGTTTAAGAACACGAGTTACTTCGTTAAGGGTTTTGATTTTCATTTCTTCCTCTTCAATTTCATGGAGAACTGAACCCATGGTGACGACATCAAAGCTGGCGTCCTCGAAGGGAAGTTCAGTGGCATCACCATTTTGAAATTCTGTTTGGTCACTGACTCCTTCAATGCGTGCATTTTCTGTAGCAACATTAAGTGAAGGCCCATTCACCCATTCGAAGATATCGATCCCTGTGACCTTGCCCGTGGTTAAGCGCTTCGCAATTCCTATGGCGACCCGACCAGTTCCACACCCGATATCAAGAACCTGTTCATCCCCATTGAGT
>JABXGS010000215.1 GCA_016550425.1 archaeon | reverse complement strand
TAACACGCCCACCAACCTTCTACCATCTGGATGCCTGGTTAGATCTGGTCCGTAGTAATACTGCTAACATTCCCATTCTCCTTGTGGGAACAAAGTGTGATGCAGGGAATAAAAATACTGATTTAGCAGTTGATTATACGCAAGTCAACAATCTAGCAGGATACCTCGAGACAAGTTCTAAAGAGGACAGGAATGTAAGTGAAACATTTGAAACCATTGCTAATCTTATGTGGACCCGGTTAACCACTTCGGAACCCCAATCGCTGATGACTCCCGCATTCTAAAGTAGACAGGAAATTCCCGTAATTATTTCTCTTTGTTCTTCTTATTTTTCATAAACCTGGTTTAAGAAGAATTCAACCGCTTTTCCATATTGCTTCTGCAAATGGTCGATTCTTTGAGCTCCATGGCCCGCTTCGGCTTCTACGTAGATATCCACTGGTTTATTTAGTGATATTGCCTTGCCAACAAAGGTATAGATGGGCTCAACAGGACATCGTGAATCATTGGCACGATGAATAATAAAGAGTGGTTCCTGCAGCTGATCTACATAATTAATTGCAGAACGATCTTGGTAGAGTTCCGTGTTTTCTTCAGGTTTTCCAAAGAAGTGCTCTGTGAAGACTTTGAAAACCGCATCACCTAGACGGTGCATTTCAAACCAATCAGTGATACCCACAATTGCTACTCCCGCATCAAACATTCCAGGATATTTAGTCAATCCAAGGAAGGTTGCAAATCCGCCGTAGCTAGCCCCCGTAAGAAATATCTTCTTACAATTCAGAAACTTCTTTTTCAAATAGTTGCGAGCCGCTAAGATATCCTCTAGGTCTGCTCCACCCAGATCCAAAATATTGGCTTCCAAGAATTCTCTTCCATACCCCGTACTTCCCCGGATATTGGGACAAAACACACGAAAGCCAGAAGCTGCATAGATTTGAATTACAACTCCCATTGATGCCCAATCTTGAGAGAATTCCCAGGATGGACCTCCATGGATCAGGATAATGATTGGGTCACCTGGTAATTTCGGGGCATCTTCATGAGGCGGAAACTCGAAGGCAGGAATCGACCATTCCTTAAACCCAGGATACCAGCCAAATTCGCCATAAGATAAGCTTGTAACACCTTTTGGTTTGGAATCCGCTAACACCCTAAATTTGCTTTCTGTTGGTAGATACTCACCAACTTGGGTGGGTGTATCAGAGCTAGACCACGAAAGAAAAATCTCTCCAGTTTTCGCAATACGAATCGCGCTAACCCACCCAGATTCTAAAGGTAATTCGATTGGGGGTGTGGATCCATCGAGTGGTTCACGATATAATTGTGTTTTTCCTTCTTTCTTCGCTGCATAGAGAATGTCCTTGGTCTTAGGGATCGCTTTCACATCCACGTAATCTAGCGCTAGTCCCAGTTCCGTAGCTTGAAGATAGTGGATATCCTGGCTTCTTCGATTCCACACGGCTAAAGTCGGCTCACCTGGAGCATTAGTAGAAATGACCAGATTCTCGCCCCTTTCATCCCATACCCAATGAGTATTTTGACTCTCTTCAGATACAAATATGGTATCAACCAATTCATCGTTGTGATAATCAAACGTTTTAACGAGCATAGCTGTACGAGAACCCTCGCGATACTCCGACCACGCTATCAGTGGTCTCTTCGGATTCACAGGGCCAATTTCACCAAATTGCATCGTTTGATAGACTTGGGAAATCGCGTTCTCCGAGACATCATATTTCCATATTCCCAAGGTTTCTGGTGTAGAGGCTTCGAATAGGATGAAATTATCTGGTGTCCACTTCGTGTATCCTACTCGCATCGAATCCAGCGCTTGAAGTAACGTGGTTTTACCCTTTATGAAATCATACAAGTACAAGTGATGTTTTTCACTGCCTCCAGACGCCATCGGAAACAAAAACTGTGAACCATCTTTTGATAGCGTACCACTTACAACACGATCTTCTCCTGATGTCACCTGGACCCAAGTTTTAGGCGTTTCAAGAGGAAGCTTGTAAACATGATGAACATTATCCTTATTACTCACAAGGAGCAAAAACTTCCCATCGGGGGCCACATCTAACAAAGTTAAATCTGGAATTTCAAAAATCTTCGCAGCTTTTTTTCTCAGCGATTCCATTACCAAACCTCACCAAACAAGTACTAATCCTATCTATGCCATCTTCTATCTGAAATATTTAATCAAAGTCATTTTTTTCACTCAACCTACTCCGGGTAAACCTCGAAGAAGAGAAATACACTTAACTATCTCCCCCGAACAATTCAAACCCCAACTGGAGGGGAATTACACTTTATCGAGATGCAAATACATGACCAAAGCAGAACGACCACCAACCAAAGAAGAACTTCTCGAAAAAGCCAAACAACCGGCTAAAGAAGCGATGCAACTCCACCCATATTATAAAGGGAAAATCCAGACCATCCCC
Source organism: archaeon (assembly GCA_016550425.1). The sequence continues at coordinate 35,154 of JABXGS010000215.1, read as the reverse complement.
AAATGCACTATTCGGGGCTTTGAAGATTTTGCCATCTGGTATACTCCCGGTGTCGCTGCACCCTGCCGTGACATCCAAGCTAGCCCCGAAAAAGTTTGGGACCATACCAATAAAGCCAACTCAATAGCCGTAGTAACCGACGGAAGCCGGGTTCTCGGTCTGGGTAACATTGGTCCTGAAGCGGCCATGCCCGTGATGGAAGGAAAGGCACTGATTTTCAAATATTTAGGTGGTGTCGATGCGGTACCAATCTGTTTGAATACTCAAGACCCTGAAAATTTTATTCGGGCGACAAAACTTCTTCAACCCAGCTTCGGTGGTATCAATCTCGAAGATATCTCTAAACCCAAATGTTTCAATATCTTACATCGTCTCAGAACGGACATGACTATTCCTGTCTGGCATGATGATGCACAGGGAACCGCCGCAATTATCTTAGCAGGACTCCTTGGTGCCTTACGGTTTGTCGGAAAAGAAATTAATCAAGTTCAAATTGCTATGCTCGGAGTGGGGGCGGCAAATACCACAACCGCTGAAATTCTTATGGAGGCCGGTGTGCCTGCAGGAAACCTCATTCTTTGTGATCGTCATGGACTCTTGTATAAGGATCGCGAAGATATGAAGGTCATGAAGGATGAGGAACATGAAAAGTATGATCTCGCGATTCTGACTAACGCCGAACAACGTACCGGGAATTTTGGTGACGCTCTTCGTGGTGCCGATGTGTGTATATCGGCTTCATCGCCACAACCTGGGCTCATCAAGAAAGAATGGGTTGAACAAATGGCCTCAGATGCAATTGTATTTGCTTGTGCAAACCCTCTACCAGAAATTTGGCCATGGGAAGCTAAAGAGGCGGGAGCAAAGGTTGTGGGCACCGGGCGATCCGATTTCGATAACCAAATAAACAACAGTTTAGGATTTCCCGCAATCTTTCGCGGAGCACTAGATGTTCGTGCGACCACGATCACCGATGAAATGTGTATTGCTGCGGCTAATGCACTTGCTGACATTGCTGAAGAACGTGGCCTTCGTGAAGAATATGTGATTCCCAGTATGCATGAATGGGAACTTTATCCCCGTGAAGCCACAGCAGTAGGTATGAAGGCCATCGAACAAGGGGTGGCCCGAAAAGAATGGGAAACAGAAGAGCTCCTCAAGCATGCCACGAAAATCATTAAACGGTCTATTGATGTGACGCAATCACTGATGGATAATGGATTCATACCCAAAGCACCAATCTAGCCTGGTGGGTGCTTTTCTATCCTTTTTTTAGTTGAAAATCTATGGATTCTAAAAGGGTAAACCTTTAACTCTGAGACTCCTTTTCAGGCAATATTATCTTTGAAAGTTCATGGGAGAAATTTCTGAGCGATGATTATAGTATCTGATCTAGATGGAACCCTTATCGATGTTCGAGACCGGTTCATCCACGCCCAAATTAACGCATTAGCGGATTTTGGATACACGGTGACAGTTGAACAGATTAACCCCCTTGTTGAATTCACTATGGATTATGATCAGTTCCTGGGCGGATTGGACATCTCCCTTTCTCAGGATGAATTAATCCAATATTTCCCCCGAATCGAACAAGAATTTTACAAAGGTTGGCAACATTCCTTTGTATTTCCAGGCGTTATTGAGGCTTTGAACGCAATTCGACCACGCGTTGACACCTTACGGCTAATCACGTCACGGGCATGGGTCGAAGAGACAAGACAAGAAGTCAAATATTTTGGGCTAGACCAGGTTTTTAATTGTCACGTCTATACACGTGGAGACTTGGCTCGTTCAGAGGGAGTTGAGGAAGTCCCCTTATACCCTTTTTTGGACCATCGCCAACGATTAATTCAACTTGCTATCGCAGATGTAAATTACCAGGACGACGAAGTATTGATTCTTGGCGATTCTCCCAATGAAATGCAAGCGGCACAGGAGCTTGGCTTCACCCCAGTAGGCGTATTAACTGGATTTTACACCATAAAAGCCTTGCAACCTTTCTGTACTCATATCATCGACTCCGTAGCCGAAATTGAGACACTTCTCAAGTAAAAGGTAAAAGACCATAGTCAACCTTATAACCGAACTAATGCTCAATTCTTCTCATCTACAATGAAGTTGAAGGCTTTCTTATCTGATCTTGATGGTACTCTCATTGATACCCGGGAAAGAGCGATACATGCTCACTCCAACGGATTACATGCCGTTGGATACGCTGTGCTTCCTACGCAAATCCGCTCATTATACTACTACTCCTTTGATACCCGGGACTTGCTCAATCGGTTGAACATACAGCTCTCTAAGTCTGAATACATGAAATATCTCTCAGGGTTCCGAGAATACTTCTTCTCTGCTATCCACCACTCACGAGTCTTTCCAGCCACGATACACGCCCTAAAACATCTTCGACCGCTCACCGAACATATGCGCATAATCACTTCACGACAAGATAGTCACCAGGCACGACAAGAAATCAAGCATTTTGGGCTGGATTCATGGTTTGAAGATATTGTCACACGAGGAGACTTAGCTACTGCTGAAGGTCAAGACCGGATTCCCCTTTTTCCATTTGTACCACACCGTCAGCGATTAATCAAGTTGGCACTCAAAGATGTCAAAACTGAAGGTGATGTATGGGTAGTTGGCGATTCAAAAGGGGAACTGGAAGCTGCGAAAAGCCTTGGTTATGTCACCATCGGTGTTCTCACCGGGTTTGGCACCATTGATGATTTAACTCCCGTTGCTACCCATGTAATCAATTCAATTGCAGAGATTGTGCACCTTATCTAGCTTGCCGAAAGAAGGAAAGTAGTCATGAGCCCTTCCTCTCCTCCCCCACATTCACAGGATAACATTTCCGATACTCGCCGATTTGAACCACGGCAGTATCAAGAACATATCCTTCAACGAATCAAGGACAATCGGGAACACAATATTTTGGTGGAACTGGACTGCGGACTTGGGAAACGTGTTATCACCTTCAAATTGGTGACGGAATATTTTCCGGAGACGCGATTCATCATCACTGTGAATTCTTCTTCCTCGCTTCAAGAAACTGCGCAATACCTTGAAGAAGAGTATGGAGGTGTTGATGGGTTAGGGGTCCTTTCTCCCCGTATTCAGGGGCGTCGTCGTCAACAACTTCTTCATGACTCCCGAGTTGTGCTCTGTACGCCACGTGTGCTAGCTAATATCCTCAAAAAGGGAGGTTTTTCGAGCTCAGATTTTGAGGGACTCTTAATTAATGAGGTGGATACGCTTCTTCGACGGGTAGGAGATACTCGAGTTCTCATTCAACCTTGGAGTTATTTGCTAGAGTTTTTCAAAGAAAATTGGATTATCGGGCTTAGTGGAACACTCCGAGATGACCATGTAGTATTCAACCAAGCTCAACTCCAGATTCGTGACGAACTTCAAACACTTGCTAACTTTCTACCCAACGTTGAACTCATTAGCATGGATGAACTCATAGACACCGATTTGGATCAATATATCAAACACACTATCCTCGATGTCATCCCTGTCGAAGATTCCGTCATACGCGCAACTTCGCTTGTCGTCGATGAACTAATCCAATCTACTCGCGATCAAATTTATCAAATGGTCCGAGAAAACTCAGAGCAAAGTATCAGAGAACTCCCAGAATCCACTCGCATGCTACATTTGATGCTCCATGAACTCCCCATCCCCGAAGAGCTCGCCCAGCAATATAGTGGACTCCTCATGACCCGAAAATATCTTTACGGTATGGCCTCCAAGAGCTTTCGCCGATATCTTCATCATCCCACGATCAAATCCCAGATTGATATTAACCGCATGATGCAAGACTGGCCAAAAGTTACCCCTAAATCTCTGAAAGCTCGAGACCTAGCATTGAAGGCGAAAAGAACTATCATCCTCTCCTCATATCTCAATGTCGTGAGCGAAATCGAAGGACTGCTACAGGAGAAAGGCGTTCACACTTTCCAGCTTACTGGACGAACTCCAGACAAACAAGCTGTTTTAGCCGATTTCAAACACGCTAAAACTCCAGCGGCTGTGATTCTCTCGCCAGTCGGTGAACGAGATCTCGACTTGCCCGATGCTGATCTTCTTATTATCTGTGATACTGTAAATACGGTGAAGACGATTTACCAGAAAATGAAACGCAGCCGGGGTGGACGAGTTAGCTTTCTAGTCTATGCAAATACATCCGAAGTCGGAAAGTTACGACGTCTCCTAAATAACATTATGGACCGATATCCTTGGTCCACCCGATATGGCAATACAAGCGCCTTGTACTAAACTCAATCAGCTTCTTTTTGAACCTATCTTCAGATGGATGTTAATTCGTGAGCCATCGATACCACACTGCGATACTGACAAGACTAACAAACATTGAAAGGAAGACAGTTGAAATGGCAATGCCCCAAAGTACGGAAATCGTCTCTGGAAGATACAATGGGTTTTGAGGAAAGGGTGGCATGGAAATCTCAGCTATACTAAACAGGGTTGGCATAAAGAAAAACCACTGCGTCCATAATGCCACCATCACAACTGTTACAGCTGTACTCAGCAGAAACCACCGTAAATGATGCGGTTGGTTTGCTGGATGTGATGCCACACTAATCAACAGCATACAAAGCCACGGACCAAACAGGAATGTGACAACAATCATTGATGACTGAAAACTAAGAAGAACCCCGATGAGATGAACCACTATGCTTTCAGGAGGCAGAGTGGTATTTTGCAGAATCGATACAGCACTCAAGGCTTCAACGAGAAACACAAAAGCAACAATCAAGATAACCGTTACAGCAGCTGAGAATAATAGAAACAGAATTCGCCAGTACAACCTCCGTCCAGGATATACTGAAAAATCATATGTAAATGCCAAAGAAGCTCCCTCGTTTACAAAACGGAGGCTTTCGTATTAAAATGCACGGATAGGGATGACTTGAATCGTTTTTCTTGTGTGTGATTCTCTAATTATGGATCTACTTCAAAGGTCTAGGGTTGAGCCACTTCCACCACACGACAATGCTTTGTATGGCAATGAAGAATCCAATAATTGTAAAAATAATTGAGTTCGCTACTAAGATATTCAAAATGCCCCAATCTGGGGGAGGCATCAAATTAGCCCAATGGAAGTACTGTATGAATTCTCCCCAACAAAGACTAACAAACGTGGCAACTAACAATCCGTTAGTCACCCATTCGCCATATTTGGGGTGTTTTGGGTGAGTGCATCCAAAGACTACAATCATGCTATACCAAGCACCAATAAGCACTGTAATTGACACGATTAATATGAAGTTAAAGAACGAGTTGGGGCTTGCCAACCACCAAACGGATTGCAGCATGGCTTGTCTGACCAATTCAAACAGAACGAGTTGACTCACAAATAAGCTGATGATAGCAATTGTCAGAATTATGAATCCTACTCGCCAGACACGATTAAAACCAGGATATAACTCTACTATTCGATCCATGCCCAAACAACTCCGAACCTCGGGGTCAGTTACTAGTGTGTCCTATCTAGCATGACTCCAATTATATCTCTGTATTACAAGGATTTAACAATTCAAAACAATGTTGGAACATGTGAATCACGCATGGTCGAACAAGAAATTCAATCGAATGAAGAACAATCACGGATTCCACCGGTCTTTCCTGTGTATATCTTCGAGAGGACTTGCAAAGAGATATTCAACTACTGCCTTGATGCAGCTTTAGGTCCCTCACGACGGGAAGCCTTAGGCGTCATCCTGGGCTTTCGCCGAATCTGGAATGGAGAAAAATACATTCGGGTCACCGATTGGGCAACGGGACGTGTTGAAGCCAGTATTGCTCATGCACGATTCACACCTGAAGGCATTCTCGAATATCGACTTGCACTCCATGACCGGTACGGAAATAATCCTCATACTCCTCGGGTCGTAGGTCTTTGGCATTCACATCCGTTTGGAGGCAATCCTCACTTTTCCTCGACCGATTTGAACACATTCTTTAATACGCCCTTTTGTGCTGAAGGAAACGTGTTCTTTTTGATTGATCCAATAAGTGAGATTTTTAAAGTCTACATGCTCCGCGAACGCCTTGATGAGCCTGGTCTACAACTTGAACAAGTAAAATGGTGTACGTATCGTCCCTCTGTTCCCCTTGGTAAACCTGAATCTCGCAAAGACTTGGTCGCACCTGAGGAGGTTGAACCCGGTAATGACGAGGAAAACGCCCACGCCGATTGATCTTCATTTCTTTGAGAAGGATCATCATGATCGAACTCGCCGCTGGTTAGGGGTCACCAATCTAGAAACAATTCGACAGTCTACAGTACTCATGATTGGGGCTGGCGCTGTGGGTAACGAGGTATGTAAGAATCTTGGGTTACTGGGTATTGGCAAAATTATTCTGGTCGATCCTGATAAGGTCGCGACCTCGAATTTGAATCGGTGTGTGTTCTTTCGACCTGAGGATCATGATGTGAAGTCCAAAGTCGATGCTGTGGCGGAACGACTCCCTGAACTAGCGACCGATACACGAATCGACCCTTATGCTATTCCTATTCAAGAAGCACCTGATAGTGTTTGGGATGTGGATCTCGTGCTCGTCGGGGTGGATAATCATTATGCACGTTACTTGTTAAACGCCAAGAATCTCAGCTTAGATTCCCCTTTACCGTTGATTAATGGAGCTATGGGAAAAGATTTCGTTACCATTGATGTTCTGGCGCCACCACACACAGCATGTCTAGTATGTTCTTGGAGTAAAGACTTTGTCGATGCTATTGTTGCGAATCAAGTGCGCACCCGCTGTGACCCTTTCTTCGTTGATACTCTGCCTCGCTTTCCCATGATTAGTTTCGTCACCTCGATTGTTGGCGCAGTGATGTCCTGGGAGGCGACCAAAGTGCTAGTAGGTCTACAACAATGGCGTAAAACAGGCAAATGGCAACAAGACTTGAAACCTGCTCTAGGGCGATACATCAAATACGACTTACAACGACATGAGACATCAACCGGAGCAATCCTGCCCAATCCCCGTTGCAGTGAGGCCTTCTGCCGTTCCAAACGAAAATATGCCCAATCTCTAAGAGGCTTGGAAACCCACGACCTGTCTCACCTTCCACGTTGAACTTAACCGAGGAGGACTAGTGTGTGGTTGTTGTCTCCAACTGACCTTGAATTCACGATTCGCCCGGATATCCATCCAATTCCCAATAATCAAGGGAAGGTGCCGATTCGTGATGCCCAGCCATCCATTGGAGCCAAACCAAGTTGGATCCATAGGCACCCACTGATTCCGAATCCATACCTCACTCCATCCATGCCGCTCCCATTTCTTCTTCGAAGCTGCGAATCCAGAGATTAACCGCGCAGGAATCTTTCTAGCTCTACAGATTGCTGCAAATAGCGCTGAGTACTCCGTACAGTCACCAACTTGTTGTTCAATTGCGTATGCTGCCCCTCGCTCATGCTCTTGAGGAACATAACGGAGAGTTTTGGTGACTGCTCGCATAGCTGCTTTGATAAAGGGAATCAGCTTCCGATGTTTTTTGGCAAGATCACGGGCAAGATCTTTTATCAAGTGGTGATGGGACTCGATGAAATATTCGGGTTCTATATATGACTGCAGCCGGTTGGGGATTAAGCGATTTTGAATATCTGGTGATGGTTGATAGTGGATGGAGCGATTTCGAATTAAAGCGATGTATCCGCAGGTGAATGTATCATTTCCTGATAAGTGTGGACACGAGATATTCAGCCAGTTATTTCCCTCTTTATCACTAGCATGCCTACTCGTATTTGGATATGGTTTAATCTCCAACAGCTGTTGATACGGTTCAAAGGGTGGAGGAAACGCAAGCAGAATTCGAATGTTCGTTAAGGGGCTCGTAGTGGTATTCACTACTTGGGTTTGGTAGGTTAGACGATGAGTCAGAATGGCTGAACCTGAAATCATGGTTCCTGCCCATTTGATGTTGTTGATTCCTCGCTCTGGGCCTCGTCGTCATCAAGAATAATAACTCTACCTTCAGACGTGTGTTGTGGTTTTCGGTGAACATCACCCAAAAACACCACTTTCGAACCTCGACTAGAATTAGAGATTTCGGCTTCGCGACGTGGTCCGAGGAATCGGCTGAAATGGGGCACATGCGTTTCAGTGCCTCGTGCAATGGCTCCTGGACAAATGTCTTCGCCTGCTTCTAACAATAAGGCACGGCAACTAGCACAAATGTAGCTCCCACAAGATGTGCATATCCACCATTGGCTCCTTGCTTCTTCGAGAGTCACTTGTGAATCGCAAGCCACACATTTGATATGCGATGCCCCGTGGACACTCATTCTTCTTGGTTCTCCTTCTCAGATTCTTTTCGGACATGGTGAACAGTGACTGAATAATGTGGGGAGAAATTCGGTGGCCGTTCTTCTTCAAATGGGATGTCTCGTTCTTGTAAGATCACAATCCCGTTATCCTTTGAGAGGTCTTCTGGTGAAGGTTGCTCGTTTTTATTGGGTTCCTCGGTATTTTTTTTATCATTAGGTGGCTGCTCTGCCATTAGACTCTCCTCCTAACGATCTTCATCATCAAGAATCCGTACAGTTGATTTTTCTTCAGGTTTATCTAGAATTTGGGGAGTTTTTCGTTGTGAAGTATCTGATGATGAATGAGGTGAAAGAATCTGGACCCGGCCCTGTCGTGGTGAGGTAGAGGCACCAGCTTGGTGTCTCGCTTCCCATAACCGGTCTAAGGTTTCGACGATATTTTTTGTGTCCTGTTCGTACCATGCCATCGCCGAACTATTGAGTCCATGATCTGATTCAAACTGGGATGGTGGCTCTACGCGATCTGGTTTTAGCAGCACAAAGAATGGTAGATCCTCGAGAATTCGGTCAAGCTCTCCTCGAACGGAATAGCACGCATGACCTGTTCCACTGGCGGCGAGTCGAGGATGAAAAAGGGGGGTTTCAGCTGCAGGTCGGATGGTACCGATATTTTGTGGATATTCTCGTGGTAAATCAAAAACGAATCGATGTTCATATCGGATAGCACCTTCATCCGTGAGTGAACGTGGTTGACGGACGATTCCAGGTAGATTCCGCATGGTGAATCGAATACGTTTGTATGCACCATCACGATATCGGGCGATAATCGCAACGGTGAAATCACGATTACTCCAGGTGGTATTTTCTCGCCGTGGCGGGTCTGGATCCCATCCACGTCGCCCATAGAGATTATTGATAGTATCAAAAAATGTTTGAATCTGTGTTTCCACTCGGGCGTTGAAAAGTTCAATCGAGAATACGGGTCGTGTCATGGTGTAATCCCTCACAGATGCTTTGCCCTCCTGATTGGGCTCTATTCATTGTTTCTGTCCAACTTCGGGAACGACATCAAGGAGGAAGAATTCGTCGTCAGTGATTTTCGGCTCAAGCTCACCAAAGGCCACACCGGGACTTAACCGTGTGGGCTCTGGAGCTTTGCGAATCAAGACGAACTCAGCACGTTGATCGCCGATTTTCGCTTTCGCCCAATCGTCAATACTGACACCTTCATCGCGGGCTTGTGTAACGAGGGTACGGATAACCTCCTCGACTCGAGTTTCCTCATCAATGCCAATCCGGAATTCCTTTTGGCGTGGCTCAACGTCGACAATGATTGAGCGCCAAAAACCTTCTTCGTTACTCATGTCTGTTCACCTACAAGGTGAGGGTTATATCATCCACATTAACTTTATGTGAACCTTAGGCGGCTTCTTATCCTTTTTAACGGTTGAAAGAGAATAGGTCGGCTTAATATCGCAGATAAATGGCGCCGACTCCTTCGTTGGAGTGAAAGTTTAAGAGTCACGGACTAGTCTGACTTAGTAGACTTGGGCAAGAGTGAAAATGGCATCTGCTCAGGATAACCCGCGGGAGCTCATCTGATAGAATGACCACTAGGCAAGAGACAACCCTTTCAACCTCACCGGTCGTGTTTCGCAGTATCCGCCTAGTCAATTTTGTCATTCATCGCGACACCACTATTGAACTCGATGAGTCACCCGTCGTTCTCATCACCGGATCAAATGGAAGTGGTAAAACTCTCATTCTTGATGCGCTTCTGCTAGCTATTGGAGTTGAATCTAGGCGGGCTCAACGCCAACGAAATTCCGCCTTCATTGGACGATTTGGCAAATATGCCGAAGTCGAATTAGAACTTAATAACTTCCAGATCAACGGGTGCCGTGTCTTACGTAGCCCTGATACCGCTTTATCCAAACTTCTGGACAAAGATGTGGTTTCGATTCGCCTTCGGATTCATAATACCAACAGGGTATCCTATTGGCTGAATGGGCAACGATCGGTAAATGGACACCAAATTGCGCGAAAGGATATCCGAAAGCTGTTTCAAGCGGCTGGGTTGTTCGGGGATTCTCCACTAGCGGTTACAGAAGCTGAAACATTAGATCATTTTGCTTCTCAATCACCTCGAAGAAAATTCGAAACGCTTCTCAACGAAACTGGATTAAGGAGTTGGATGGAAAAACTCGAAGAAGCCCGACTATTAGTTTTACAGGCAAAAGCCAATGTTAAACCTCTTGAATACCGCATTCGCCATGAACAACAACGGCAACAAGTTTTGAAAGCAGCCTATGAAGCCTTTCAGCAAAAACAGCAACTCCAACAACGACAAAAAGACCTCGATGTTGAAGCTGCTTGGGCAGAAGTCTCCTACCGCGAAGAACTCGCAACTCAACTCCAATCACAGATTACGACATTAGACAATCAACTAACAGTTGAGAATGGCAAACTGGACAAACTCAATTCCCGTCAGGCTAGTCTACAAGATAAGTTGGATGCAAATCTGGCCAAACGGGAAAAACTCTTGGCAACAATGAACGAGCTCCGCGACCAGCAAATGCAATCTCAAGGACATCGTCAAGGATTAGAAAATGAACTTAACGCACTCAAAGCACGGACAAAACGATATACTAGACGTCAGAAACCTGCTAATACAAAAATCGACAGCATTCAGAAAGAATTAGACGAATTCGTGAGTGAGCGAGATAAACTCGATGATCAACTGTCACAGGTTCGTCAAGATGTAGCATCAGCTGAAGAAGGACTCTTCTCGCAGCCCCAACGGTACCCACACTTTGAAGAAAAAATCCTTCGCGCCTGTCTACGTTTTCGTTCTGAACTAGATAAAATTGCCCTCTCCGATTCAGTCATTGGTCCACTTTTTACGCTTATCCGGATGAAACCTGAATATACCCAACATGAAACTGCGGTGAAACTCGCCTTAGGTCGCTACACCTACTCGTTTATCGCACTTAACCGCGAAGTTTTCGTCGAAGCCAAGAACCTTTATGATCGGCTCTGGCCTCACGAAAAACCTGACTTGGTGGTCGCCCGTACAAATCCCACCACTGCAATCACGCGAGACCGGCCGGCTGTTTCATCACCTGTAATTGGGTGGGCTGCAGATCTCATCGAAGGCGATCTGTACGCGGTGAGTTTTCTTAACCGTGTAGTAAATACTGCCATCGCAGAAGAAGGTGCTGATCCAAATACGTTAGTAGATGCCACTCAACAGCTCAATGGTAACATCATCACTAGTGAAGGTTCAAGCCATTATCTCCGAATAGGCGCATTTACTCGTCCTCCCCGTCCAGTAACTGTCAGCTTAGATATCACACTCCATGAACTGAGTCTAACACACGACGTTACTGACGGACGTCGCCAGCTTCGCGAACTTCGGGAGCAGGAAGCTCATTTCATGCGGGATCGGATGCGCATTAATGCAGAGATAAGCCAACTTCGATCTATCCTTCAAGATTTGCAGGCAGCCCATACCATTCAGCTATCTAGTGAAGAACGAACTGCTTTAATCACGGATGCAGACCGTCGCATTACAGAACTTCAACAGCAGATTCTTGAATTAGAAACTGGCTGTGATGCACTCAGCCAAGATTATCAAGACTGTAACTCGGATTTATCGCCACTCAATTCCAGACAACAAGAAATCACAGGACAACTCCACACTCTTAGCTCACGGCAATCTCGTCGTCAAGCAGAAATTGACCGTTTATCCGATGAGCTCAAACAACGAGAAGATGAATACGAACATCTCATGAAACAAACCAAGGACTTCCGAAAAGCTGCAACCAAGCTTGCGGAACGCCCTGCGGTGGTTCGAGAACCTACTGCGATCCGTGATGAGCAAATCCAAATCCAGGCTATGATTGATACTATCACAGCAACGGCAGAAGATCGTCACGCTTTTGAAGAACAAGAAAAGGTGGTGTCTCAACTCCAAGAATATCTCACTCAACGACAGCTTCATCTTGAAAATCTCATGACGGACGTTGATCGTCGATTACTGGAGTGGCGGCGACAACTCGAACAAACAGTCGAAACTTTGAACCAACGAATGAATCAGCTGCTTAGCCACTTCCTCAAACAAGTCAAATTACTTATTCGCTTTCCTGACGAACCCAGTCGGGCAGAACTCCACCTCCAATTGGCTATCAATCGTAGAGGTGAATGGCGAACCTATCAGGAAATGTCGGGCGGGGAACGTGTGCTGGCTACTCAAACCTTTATTTTAGCACTGCATACCCTTGCAAAGAGTCCTCTTCACGTGATTGATGAATTCACTCAACGTCTAGATGAAGCAAGCCGCGCAGCAATTCTTAGTGTCGTTCAGCGAGCCCTTGATTTGACCCAGCAAGAATCACTAATCAATCCCCAATTTCTATTAATGGCTCCATCCACAGTAGGGCTTCAGATTCCAGAGACAATGCACCACGTGGTCCTCCTTAAAGGGCAGGTGAAGAAATGATGATTTCCAATGATACTTCTACTTTCCTCCGTGCCTTTCCGCGACGTAAAGCCTGGTACGACACATTCCAGCATAACTACAAACGGAATCAGCTAACCAAACATGGCACAAAAACCGTGGTCATCACCCTCTGGAATCTCACGAAAAAATACGAAGTAGCTCTCAAACAACATGAGGTATTTCCCGTTAAAGAAGCGGAAATAGACCGCGAGGAAGTCACTGATGCATATCGCGTACTCGAAACACCTTGGGAACGAAACCTCGATGGTCGCTTCTATTACACACTTGCTTCAATGCAACACCATCGCGATTCCCAATTGGCTACTCCTGAAATTGCCCCTGAAGAATGGATTTCCCAATTTGCCAATGAGGTTAAACGTCGGGCTACTCCTCTTCTGTTTCTAATCAATCCTGATCATACTATTCCACCGCTCGATTTACCTCCTACAGATTCTCCTGTAGCAATGGCTGAACCACCTTCCCCCGACGATCAGCAGGCAATGCGCCGACATCGAATACCTTTCAAAGACATTTCGTTCGATGATCTTGATGCCCGGCGAGCCTCAATCGTGAAGCGCCTCCAAGGAAAACGGTACAACTACATAGCATTATCAGAACTCTTAACAAACTGGGAATTGGATCTATTAAGCCAACTGATTCGAGATGATATACTCCCGGCTACCTTCGAAAAAACTGTAGTTCACTTCCGGAAATCATCACCATCTCGAAAAGCGGATTCAATATATGCAGCTGTTGCTATTGCTGCAAAAAACCATGAGGAGGTTACACATTGACGACATCCAATCCCCCCTCTTCTGAATCCGCCAAACCCACCGATACGCCAAAAGACGATGAATTCGAGCAACGCCATCTCCTCGGTCAATTATTCGCCGCACTCACCGCACGATTTCGTAATGAAGAAGGGCAACTCAGCATCGGAGTCAAACGGCAAAATCTTCTAGAAGCTCTGCATATCAACAAATCAGGGCTGACTCGTCTACTGGATTTACTCCGGCAACAGATTTCCCCCCTTGGATTGGAATTAGTTGAATATCGATTGGGACGTGATACCCTCTATTGTATCCGAACTATCTATGGCGTTCCAGGAGAACTCTCAGATCCCGAATATGCTGTACTCGGAGTTATCATCTCCACGGTGGAACGTGCTAGTAAACATCGCCGACCGCGACACGTCTCGACGAAAGATATCGAAACTATTCTCGTTGCCCGTGGGCGCCTTTCCCGTTATCAATTGGATAAAATCCTAAGGCGTCTGACGGAATTGGGATATATTAACCGATCTACTCGACGAGTGGCTTATGGTCCACGACTCGAACTTGAATTTGATTCGGAACGTCGCGAAGCCATCGCCAACGCTGCCACCCTCTATCTCGCTGGTGCCGTTTCTCAAAGGGAGGACACAAAGAATGAAACTTGATCTTTCTACAGTCGGGATTAGTTGTGTGGCGTGTGGTACACGAACAACACTCGAAGAGGCAATTCAAAATGGGTGGCATCAATGTCTCCGTTGTCAATTTTTCATTGATCCCCATTGTCTTCAAATCGTCCAAAACACCATGGGTGGTACATGTCCGTCATTTAGTCAAGGCGTTTCTCGCCATACTCTACAGCTATCTGACATTCCTTCAGAACAAATCCTCATCTTTGTAAAAGATCAATATCAGAAAGGTCGGGTCGGGGTCTTAATTGACACTCTGTTTTATTCTAAGGATCTAAGGTTAGAAAAACCTCACCATTCGAGTCGGCTCCACCCCGAACCTGAAGAAGCCCTTACACGAGAAGAAATTTGGCAACGCTACGGTCTTGTTTTAGTTCAGCGAACTCAGGGCAAATGGAAAACTTGGGAAAAAATTGGTACTACAGGCTAAAATCCCTACAAAGCGTAAACTATTTACCACTCACTCCATTACAACTTTTCAACGAATTTACATTGCGTGCTATATGGAGTTATTGGGTGTGGTTGACGCAAAATCTCCTAGTTGGGTAAAGCAAGTTGTTCGACGATGGAAACAATTCTATCAAGAAATCCAATATGCTGATGGGCAACTGGATATGTCAAATCCCCTGAGCCTTATCTTCCAAAGAGAAATTCTTCCACAAGAAGCAGCAGCGCAAACCGCTAAAGGCGTTTCCCCATCACCTGAACCGCTTCCTTCGAAGAAAAAAGAGTCGGTAAAATCTCAACCACAGAAAGCTCCGTCAAAAACAAAACATAAACAGAATAAAGGGCGGTTTTTCTCCAAACTAAAGGAAATCCAATGTCTCCTCAACCCTTACCCCTTTTTCTGAGCTAGTCTGATTCCTTCGCTCCTACTCCAAGTTCGGTGAGGATCTTGTCAACGATCTCCTTAGCTTGTTTTTTCGTGGCTGCTGATTCCGTAGTTGGTTCATCGCGAACATCGGCAGGAAGCTGGGGGAGTCCAGCAAGTGTTCGGACAATTCCGGAGATGGCGTGTTTAGCGACTGACACTTCGGATCCTCCGGATAGTAATACGACTAATCGACCTGAACAGACTTCTTCTGCGGCCTGCATAAGAATCTCCGTCATAGCTGGAAAGGCCGCTAATGACAGATTAAATCCACCATAATCCAATGCGTGTGCATCGTGTCCCATATTCCATAGAATCATCTCGGGGCGAATCTGACGGGCCAAGGGGTGCACCAATCGGCGAACTGCTGTGACAAAGGAGTCATCACTACTGCTGCTGGGAAAGGGAACGTCTATATGGCGGTGTGTGACCAAATCGAAGCTCTCTCGAAAACTCGCTTCAAAATTCAGATGGTATACTCCTTCATCGTCACCAAGCGTATCACGAGTTCCATCTCCTGGATGGGGATCTGTATCAACAATGAAGAACCGTTTCGCTCCATGTGTTTGCTGCAAATGGCGCACTAATAACGCTGTGTTATTGTAATAGCAGAATCCCCAAAAGGAATCACGGCTTGCATGGTGCCCAGCACAACCAGTAAAAGCAAACGCATTCGCAGCGTCACCTACCCACACAGCTTCACCAGCACGAATAGCTGAACCACTGGATACCAATGAAGCAGGATCATACCCTGAATCTTTTACCCTTCTGATGTGATCCGAAGTATGGACCTTTAGAAGCAACTTTTCACTTACTTTCGGGGCTTCTTCTACTTTGGTCTGGGTAGCATCGAGAGTTCCAGTTTCTCGAAGATAATCAAAGGCTGGTTGTACTCGGCCCGCCAATACTGGGTAGCCTTCAACCGCCATTAGAGGGTGGTAAAGAATAAGGGTTGGTTTCTTTCTCATCGTGAAAACCGCCTTAATATATGTGGGCGAAAAAGGATTTAACAGGATATGCTATTCTACTCGACAAGCTAAGGATGGGATTAGCATTGGAAATTCGAAAGATTACCAAAGATGAACGCTTGGCCCTTAATGATCTCTACCGCTACGCCTATACTGAATGGTCAGATCAGGACGTGAAGGATGAAGAATTAGATGATATGCGCATAGAAGAAACTCTTGGGGTGTTCGAAAATGGACGTTTGGTCTCGTCGTTACGTGTTCATGATTTCCAACAATCTGTGCGCGGTGTTCTCAAATCATGTGGAGGAATCGCAGGTGTCGCCACTTACCCAGAAGCCCGACGTAAGGGATTTGTTCGTAAATTAATGCAAGAAAGCTTTACCATCATGCACAAGCAAGGGCAATCGGTTAGTATGCTCGACCCTTTCAAACAAACCTATTATGAACAATTCGGTTTCGTCGCTGCGAATGCTCCTTATCTCATTGAAGCTCCCATCAAACAGCTAACAGTCTGGCATCCAAAGAAACAAGACTCCGATTGGACCTATGAACGCGTTCGTGCAGTCAACGCTAAAGAGGATTACTTAAACTTCGTCCGAGAGGTAGGTCCCAGTCAATATCATGGCTATATCATTTTCAAAACCATTCCCGATACCATGTGGAAACGACGAGTAAAAGATAGTGTCATCGTCTTCGTAAAATACAAGGGAAATACTGAGGCATTGAGCCGTTATCGAATCAAAGGTGAACGCATCAAAGGGCAATACCGTTCCACATTCCATGTGATTGATGCCCTTTGGCGATCTAGAGCGGCTCGAGACCGACTCTTCGCCTTTTATTTGAAGCATCAAGATCAAATCGACAACATCAGTATCCATGCTCCCTTCGAAACTAAAGTGGAACATTGGTTCAAAGATACTCGATTGAAAGTTGAGCGCAAAACAACCTGGATGGTTCGTATCATCGATGCGAAAAAAGCTATTGAGGACCTTCCAGGAGCCGGCGAGGATATCATTTCTGTTGAACTTTCGGATAGTGATTGTCCCTGGAATAACGGTGTGTTTTCTCTGCAATCGGAAAAAGGGCGATTGCGTCTAACTGAAAGCTCCGGACACTCTGTTGTCAAAAGCTCAATCCAAGCCTTTTCTTCATTACTATATGGGACGCAGTCCCTTGAGGAACTAGAGTTCCAAGGCAATATCACAGTTTCCGAAAAATGGGCTAGACATATCCTCCAACGCTGGTTTCCCCCTCTCTCCCTGTATAATGTTGTTTACTTCTAGCTCCGGTCTAAACACGAGCCTTTTTAGGCAGAACAAGCATTGGGTTGACCCACAAATAACATGAGGGTTCTTCCATGGGCTTTGAAATTCCCTTTGAGAAAATCCAAGCAGCAATTAAGCAATATCTCTCTTTTGAAGCCGATCCAATTACTCGTACGATTCGATTAGAGTTTAGAGGAACTATATACGAAGAGATGCCCTTTGGGGACATGCTGGAAGACGAAGAGGGATTAAAGCGTATGGCAAAGAACATCATGGATGAAGATATCCAATACACCGCTGAACCGCTTCCTGAAGGAAAAGGAGTCTTACTCCATTTCGAGACCGAAGACGAATACCAGAAGATGTATGATTTCATCGACGGAATTGTCAATGGGGATTTACTCCAAGAACTCATGAAAAAAGTCTTACAATCGATGTTTTCAGCGATGGATGATGACAGCTCTGAATTCGATAATACAACTTAGCCTTATGAAACAGCAAGAAGAATTCGCCACGGGTCATCAATCGGTACCGAATTCAGTAAAAGAAGTAAACGCTTACCATTACTTGTCTAATGGGTAATAGTGAAGATAGACATCTCATCAACCTATCATTATTTATCGGATTCGAAAGGAAAAGAGAACTAATGATTCGTAACCTAGCAAAACTAGTCAAAGGGTCATACCATAACCAACACGCTCGGTGTAGTGTGCTTAACTTTCTTGAAGCTGCGCTCCAAGCCGTTGATCCACGACTCCTTGTTCAAAAAGCCCTTACATGCAATGATAATCTCCTCTCGTTTGCACGCAAACACCTGAAATTAGACGCCATCGATGGAATCTATGTCATTGGTGCTGGAAAAGCTTCTGGACGGATGGCCGAAGCCACAGAGACCCTCCTCGAAGATCACATAAACGGCGGACTAGTCATTGTACCTAAGACGAATATTACTGACTATCGACTTGAATACATTGAACTGCTAGGTGGAGGACATCCAACACCTAATCACTCCAATACTCAAGCCACGCAGCAACTCCTCACTTTTTTGAAAGAGATTCCTAATGATGCCCTAATTCTAAGTCTTTTTTCTGGAGGCGGTTCTGCCCTCCTCACCCTTCCCACTCCACCAATTACCTTGCAGGATCTTCAGCACGTTACGCGTCTTCTTTTGCAGTCAGGTTTACCGATCATTCAAATTAACACGATACGTAAACACCTCTCTCAGGTCAAGGGTGGTCAGCTTGCGTCCCATATATACCCCCGCCATCATTGGGGGCTTCTCATCTCTGATGTCCCAGGCGATCAACTTGATATGGTTGCCAGTGGACCAACCTTTCCCGATTCCACCACCTTCGCCGATGTCAATAATATACTGAAAACCAATCATCTCTGGGAGCATTTACCCATTCCCATTAGGGAACATTTTACCAAGGGATTGAACGGAGAAATATCTGATACGCCTAAACCCGGTGATCCCATTTTTGAAAGCTCAACTCACAAGCTCATCGGTAGTAACCTAGATGCTTGCAATGCAGCCCTCGCAAGCGCCAAAGCCAATCAATATCCTGCGCGTATCCTTACAACCGATTGTCAAGGTGAGGCTCGTGAAGTTGGTGAGAAACTGGGCAAAATTGCACAAAATCTTGCCAAACAAGCTAAACCACAGGTCTACATCATCGGGTCAGAAACCACCGTCACCGTACGACATGAGGGGAAAGGTGGGCGCAATACGGAATTGATTACTGCTGCACTTTCCTACCTTCAGGGAACAGAGGGTCTTGCGATTGCCAGTCTTGCAACTGATGGCATCGACGGGCCCACCGATGCTGCTGGGGCCATCGGCGATGGTGATTCCTTCCACCGAGCCGCCTCACTCAATCTCTCTCCTCTTCAACTCTTAACAACAAACAACACTTATTCCCTCTTCCACGCCTTGGACGACTTGCTCATTACCGGACCCACCCATACCAATGTTCGCGATATCACCATTATTTATTGGGGCGGCTCAACACGATAACTAAAACGGAACAGTTTCTGTAACCCTTTCAGTAAAGATTTTTCTTGTTCCACCCAGAAAACACAACTTATGAAAGGTAATCCTTCTGACCCTACACTTAAAACCTGAAATGCTCCGAATGTGGAGCGAAAATCACCCCCGAAGCCCTACAACCTGGCACCTCAATCATCTGCGAGTACTGCGGTGCAATCAACATCCGAATATCACCGCCACCCGAACAGCAAGTTACCCGTCGAGGAGTTCCTCGTCCAAGGGGTGCGAACCCGCCAAGGTGCACTTCGAGCACACCTCTTACACACAACTCGGTTACTCACGGAAAAAGGTGCCATAGATGCGAAACCCCTTCGCCAATATACAAAACGCCATATCGATCGCCGCATACGACTCGCAGTCGCCTTTCGCCGCGCACTCAGACAAATGCGTGATGAGGGAAAAATTGATCGGGAGAAAATTCTCCCAGCAGTGGATGGACTTATTGCGGAGAAAAAGCTTCCACCCCGTGTGCGTCAAAGCTTCACGCTTCTTCTCCACTAGCGCATCTAATTTTCCTTTTTACTAGCGTCGAATGCAGACCTATTATAAGTTAGCTAAAAGACTGAGTCTTCGAAAAACTAGGAAGGGCATTGGATCTTATGGCGGATTAGGCACCTCCATAAAAAGGACATTTGTCCAATTTTAGGACACAATTGGAGGGGAGAGGGAATGGTTTTCTAGGGGGGAGGGAAGTGCCAATATCTTTCGCCAAACCCAATGTTCCCACATGTAGCGCTCATTTTTGATATTTAAAACTATCATTCGGCGCTGCTTTATAAACTACTTTTCAGCCCTAAAAACCTACGGAAGCCGGCATCCACACAATATCTACTCGTTCTACTGCTTCATTTGAGTTGAAGATTAGGAGGCACAGGAAGCTTTGGATGGCGTTGGTAGTAATTATAGATGAGTTTCAGAATATCTGCAGCCTCTGCGATATTTGAAAAGACGGGGAGGTTTGCCTTGCGGAATTGTACTCGTGTGGCTAGATTTTCTTCTGGGTATCCAATGGCAGGAACAGCGACAAAGAAGGGTTTATGCAGTTCTTTGACACAATACTGTCCCGCATCAATCATCATATTCCAATATACCGTAGCCATATCTTTCAAATCCATGTGATTAGCCATGAAATGGACATAGTGGGGCGCTGCTTCCACAATTATCGAATCGATATTTGTATCTTCAGCAACTAGCCGAATTGTTTCCACAGTATTTTCTGGGTAGAAATAACTAGATGCCATGTCGATGGGATTCTTAATATTGGTTCCAACCGCGTTAATGACATCCGATAACGCGTCAATGGTTTGAGGATTTAGTCGGGGGATTTTAAAGCCATATTGGGCGAGTGAGTCTGTTCCGGCGACACCTGCACCTCCACTAATAGCAATTAAAGCGACTCGGTTTCCTGGAGGCGGTGGACACCGAATGAAGGTCACGATGGTATTGACAAGTCGTTCAAAGCTATCGACGGAAATTGCACCTGTTTGATGAAGGAGGGCATCCCAGATATTCGTGGACCCTGCTAGAGCCGCGCTATGACTGGAAACCGCACGTTTGCCTGCATCAGTTACTCCTGACTTCCATACAACAATAGGTTTGGCTGGTGCACAGGCGCTAATGGCTTCTCGGAGACGTGGTCCATCACGGACCCCTTCAATGTAAATACCGATGACTTGCGTTTCAGGATCTTGGTGCAGATATTCTACGAGTTCCCAGCTACTAATATCCGCTTCGTTGCCATAGCTAAAGACCTTGCTACATCCCAACTGGGTTTCGGTCACAGCGAGGTAGGCATCGATGGCTTTTCCCCCAGATTGTGAGATAAATCCGACGGGTCCTGGGTTGGGTATCAGATCTGGTCGAAATGAAAAACCTGACTCAGGACAGGTGAGTCCCATACAATTGGGTCCAAAAGCACGGATATGGCTTTGACGAATTTTCTTTATGATCTCTTTTTCCCGTTGTAATCCCTCTTGTGTCCCCAGTTCACTAAATCCGCTTGTGAAAATGGTAACTGCTTTGACACCCTTGGCAATACATTCATCTAAAACTCGTGACACGATATGCGCAGGAACACGAAGAACGGCATAATCTACTGGATCTGGAACATCACTGAGGGTTTTATAAAATTTGAATCCCAAGGCTTCATCGATTTTGGGATTTATGGGATAGATTTTGCCAGGAAAGCCATAGTTTAGAAAGGATTTGAGCCAGTAGAATCCCGCTGATGGGCTCGTGCCGATTAATGCGACGGATTTAGAATGGATGAAGTCTTCGAACTGCTGGAATGTTTTTGCATCCATAGGCATCCCTGGTATACACTCGTTTCGTTAGCCGAAGGGCAATGTTATACTACTATTTTATGCTTAGCTAGAATCAGGATTCTTTGGAACTCACGAAGACTTGGGGAAGTGCTTTTTCCACACCAAACATAATGGCTACTCCCATAGCACATAGGATGGCAGTGCTAAGCACGATACCTGGCATCAATAGCAAATAAGGGGTGAAGACCAGAAACTGGAGATATGCAGGAACACCCAAGCCAATGATCAATGTGGGGTATAGCCAGCTAAGAAACCAGTGTGGGCAGGTTTTTCGGTTCATGACCAAAATGCCTGCAGCCAAGTTCAGAAGACTACCCAAGACCATATCAATAGCTCCAAGTCCCCCAAAAATATTCGCAACAAATCCACCAATGAATAGTGCTACTGCCATCGGCCAGCCCAATATAAATGGAAACGGTAACAGAACATCAGCCACGCGGAATTGGATGCCATAGTAGCTCAGAGAGCCGAGTGCAATAGTGACTGCTGCATATACTGCTGACATAATTGCCATCAGGGCAATGCTTTGTGTACGATTCAATCTAGCCTTTTTCATGGATTAAACCTCGCAGCCCGGGGTTTATTTAAATGAGCGGAGCACGGTGCGAGCATCCCACCCGCTCAACCACGCCAAGGCTTCCATCCTTATAATTGCTTTGTCATTGCAACCAACATCCAAGAGAAGGAGCCACACCTGAACTCAGATTCCTGAAACTTGAAGCAAGCTTCTAGCTATAAAAGGAATTAATACGGTGCCATTGGCTAGGAACGGTGGGTGTCCTATTGCCAGTTCATATCGAAGATGATTTATTTTTTGACGAAAAGAACGTTGTCCATAATCCCGATGATCAATGGTTTATTCAGTACCTCAAACCTTACTACATGCAAACCATTGATAGTCAATACCTGTTTGGGAGTACTCAAGCGGGGCGTCGACCCGATCGTGCTTTTTATGTGATTCCTAAGGGTTACAAACTCGGAAAAGGACAACGTAGTTTTGACCGAAAGATTGGTCTTCAATTGTTCGAAGTAGTCCTCCGTTATCTGAAAAATGCTAATGTGATTGTCCAGGATGGCATTCAAGGGGAAGGAGAATATAAGACTGGGCTCCGTGTTGTGCTTAGCGTGGAAAATCCTCAGACCGCGTATATCACCTGGTTTGGCCGGCTTATGATTTACCCACCCGAGCAGGATATGGCTATTCACTGCTGGAACTATATTGTCCAAGAACGGCTACCCGATGAAGCCATCAAAGAAATTCAGGAATTTTGGCCAGAGTTCGACCCTGATGAACCTCTTACACTTTATGATTTAACTCGAATGGACCAGGACCATCGTCGGGTTATGAGTTTGCGTGTCGACTATTTTGGAGGTGCGTTCAAAAAACCAAATCTAACAATGGTCTGGAATCGCGGAGAAGCCGATGGTTGTGTCTCCTATCATGCGGGCTGTACCAGCACACGGGTTCTCAAAGGACTTTCTGGCACTGGAAAAACCACATTAACAGTTGGACCACACCTAGAACAAGACGATGCCATTCTTGGTCTCCCAACCCATGATGCTACCTCAAAAATCAACGAGATGCAACTAATTGGGCTTGAAGCAGCTTCCTACGCGAAAAGCGAAGGTTTAGTTCCTGATAGCCCTGAATGGCCTGGCCTCATGAAATCGAAGACCACTCAACCTGATGGCTCTCGGACTATTGTTCTAGCGCAAAATATCGATTGTGAAGGCATCGAATACAAAATTGAACAAATCGCGGGACATCATGTCAAAGTCCCACGGCCCCTCTCTGGTCAACAGGTGGGACATCTTCAACCCACTCGCTATGAACAATCTGGCACCACAAATGGTCGATTTGTCTTTCGATTTTATGATTTGAACCCTAACTGGACACCCGGCTCAAAGAAGAAATTACGAACTGAAATGCTTTCATTTCGACGCTTTGACATCTTCCCTTTGGTTGTCCGAATCATTGATCCCACAATGGCGGTGGCCCTCGACTCCGCTTGTGAATCTGTTATCACTTCCGCCGTTGGCGGCAAAATCCCGGGTACCCGGGTTCGTTCCTATGCAGCAACAGATTTCATGGCCAGGGAGCAAAGTCATCAAGCTCTGTTGAAACTGCAAATGTATTCAGATTTGAACCTCGATCTTAATGGAGAACTAGTCTTTGCTATTGTCAATTCCGGTTATGTAGGGGAGTTTGACCTCGATGGTAATCAACGTCGTCAACTGGACGAAAATGGCGACCCCATTCAAAAAATGGACGAAGCAACCGGAAAACCTTATCTCAACGCCCAAGGCAAACCTACCTACTTGGGACTCGGAGAAAAAGTGAAGGTCAACGACACGAAACTACTTGTAAAACTCACCGAAACCCGTGCAATCAAAACCTGGCTTCCACACCCCGTATTCGGTGATGCTTATCTCATTCCAGATCCCACCGAACTAGAAAAAACACATGGACTACCTGATTATCGAAAACGGTTCAATCCCCTTCGCTTCTATTCGCCTAAAGAATACCTAGCCTTCTGCAAACGTGATATTAATGAACGAACAGTCTACCTCTCTGACCTCTTCTCTGGACAAGAACATGCAGAAGAACTTCATGATGTTATAAATATCTGGACGCAGGTGAAATTACCCACAGAAAACACCATTCAGACCTTCTATGATGCCCACTTTGGATCAATAAACGACTAAGAGACCATCGCGATTCCGCTTCTGTCAACATCCATCGTTTTCTCTCAATAATAATCAGTATAAACAAAATTAATCACCAAAGAAATCGAAGTAGTATCATGTATCGGAGTTTCGCACGGTTATACACGGATGGGGATTTCCCGCAATTTAGCATACGAATCGCTGAATTTCTTCCCGCCATTTTCGAGGAATACCATATTCACCCAAAAACGATACTGGATCTAGCATGTGGTGAAGGCTCATTTGCCGTGGCGATGACTAAACAGGGGTTTCAAGTAACTGGAGTCGATCAATCACCTGATATGATTGCCTTTGCCCGCAAAAAGGCTCAAAGCGAAAGGTTATCCATTCCGCTCTTTGAGATGGATATCAGAAAATTAGTCCTCGATGCGTCTTTTGACGTGGTCACATGCTGGTTTGATAGTCTCAACTATCTACTTACTTTGGATGACCTTGAAACCACATTCATTAAGGCCGCTCAGCACCTGAATCCCGACGGGTTCTTCTTTTTTGATATGAATACAGTTTATTGGTTAACTACTCTTGCTGAACGCTATGCTGTAACCCTTGAACGTGAAACGGAGGACATTTTCCAAGTGCATCGGCATTCTTTTGACGAGGATACTCGCATCGCTACCTTCGAAATCACCGGGTTCATCAAGGATAATGACTGCTGGAAACGACATGTTGACGAGACTCACCATGAACGCGGATACACCCTTGACGAGATTCGTGCCTGTCTAAACAAAGCGGAACTCACTGAACTTGCTTGCTATGGGGAACTCGAAGAACGGCTCCCCTATACTTCTAACAGCAAACGGGTTTGGTTTATAACCAAGAAATAATTCACTTACTTCTTAGTGCAAGCGCGTTCTGGTAACTTTTCATTACCCAAGGCATCACTTTTTCCAATGAAGCTTTATCTTTGATAGGGAGTTGCACCCATTTTTTCATCATGCGTTGGTCAGATTCGAACGACTTAGCCCCAGGTGCGTTGTAGGCATCTACTTGCTCGTCTTCAGACAATCGAGTGAGCACAACACTATCTGTTACTAATATTGCAAATAGCTTCTCGTCAGCCTTGTAACAAGGACAACCAAACATCTTATTCGTCGACAAATGGGGGTGCTGCAAGATTTCATCTTCGAATTCTTCGCGAATCTGCTTCATCTTGTCTTCAGAGTAAAATTTCATAGCGACCAACTCCGGTATGGCTAACAGCCTTTCTTCTCTGCTTTATAGATAATTTTAACAAGCCATTCCATATAAGACATTTAAGACCTACAGACACCTGAGAACTGGTGGCGCTAATGGAAATCCGAAAACTCACTAAAAAAGATATGACCCAGGTTATCAAACTCCACCAATACGCCTACGGCTTCTGGACCGACCAGGAAGTCCGCGACGAAGATCACGAATACATTATTCCTGAAAACGTCATTGGGCTCTATGAAAACGATAAGCTGCTTTCCGTTCTTACCATTATGAGAACTCAACAATCTATTCGCGGGGTCCTAAAGGGCATGGGCGGTATTTCCATGGTCGGTACCTATCCTGAAGCCCGCATGAAAGGCTATGTTCGCACCATCATGCAAACCGCGTTCCTAGAAATGAAAGAGACTGGACTTTCTGTGAGTATGCTCGAACCGTTCAGAGAAACCTTTTACTCGCGCCTAGGCTATGTTCCAGCCCAAGATAAATTTCGGCTAAAGGCTCCACTCGACGGGCTACGTGTCCCATCCGATAAAGCCATCGAAAGTGATTGGGAATTTGAACGGGTTTCGGGATATGAGGCTAAAGATGCGTATATGACCTTTATCCAGGATTTTGCACCATCCTCATTTCACGGTTATGCATTCAATCCAGAGATTCGTGATGAGCAATGGAAGCGTCGAAACAAGAACCGTCACTACATCTTCATTAAAAAACGCGGAAAAGTCGAAGCGCTTGCTCGCTACCAGATCAAAGGCTACATGCATTTTGAAGACCCGGGTGAACTAGTCGTCGAAGAACTATACTGGCGCACTCTTCCTGCCCGAGCCGCGCTCTTCAATTACTTGGGGAAACATCAGGACCAGGTTCAAATCCTTCGTATGACTTTGCCATTTGGTATTGACTTCCAGCACTGGTTTGAAGACCTTAAAGATTGGATTGAAATCAAAGTTTGGCATCCCTGGATGGTTCGTGTCATCGACGTTAGGGAAGCTCTCGAAGGGCTCCCTGCGCCCGTTGATGGTGAATTATCTATCTTGGTTTCTGATCCGCAATGTGGCTGGAATAATGGAACCTACCTTATCCAAGCTACAAATGAACAGCTTTCAGTAAGTTCGACGAGGCGATCTGCTCAACTCGAATGCACTATACACGGACTCAGTGCACTGGTCTACGGCACCCATTCCCTTGATGCCCTAGAATATGCGAATTGGCTTAAAGGGCTCAACAAGCAACACCGTGAACTCCTCCAAAACTGGTTCCCACAGTTACCGCTTTACAACCCTTACAATTTCTAATTACTGAGTCGATTTTCGCCCATAAGATGCATCGCTCGTTTTGTATTAATTTTTAGAAGTCTTTGAAAAAAAAATCATTTCAATCCGTTTCAATATTGACGATTCTTGTCTGGATGAGTGGTATTCGGTTCTGTTGATTTATTTCCTCAAGGAGTCTGATTCCATCAATCAATTCAAAGGGTGCGATTATCCCTCCCGTTTGTAGCACTTGTTGAATTGTTCTGTCGAATGCGGTTTTAAAATCAGATGCGAGGAAAAATTCAGGTTGAGATGATAATGCAGCTTGTGGGGGCTGCTGTAATAATGCCATGGCAAGTAATACGGTGGGCCATCCTGTCAAATGTTGCATTGCTGTCAAGCCCTTTGGACTGCCAGTTGGGGCATCATCATGTAATGCAATCAACTCCACGGTATGTGGGTGCGAAGTGGATGTAGCTTGAGCCCAGACTCTAAGCAAGACCAAGTCTGGATATCCTGAAATGGTTGGATCATTCATATGTTGTCTCCATTGGGCGAGGATTGATGTTAATCGTCCTTTCTGTTGCATTTCTTTCCAAGTATCATAATGTGGGGCAAAACGGAGGGTTTTGTATTCTAGGTGGGATACGGTGCTTTGAAATCGGTGTTCAAAACACATTCGAGAGGTGCCATCAGCGGTTGGACGGGCTTCAAGGTTCTTTAAAAGCAACTCATTATTAGTTGTTTGTAGAAATTGGGCTTCAACTCGGTCAATCAGGATAGCTCTAAGTCTGGGATCTGTGATTGAAAATGGCGTAACACCATAAGGTTGGGGGGTTTCTTCGGGTGATTCCCAATATTCAGGTTGAGTAAATGTCGTAGGTGTTACTAATTGCCCATTGCGAAGTCCATAAGCGGTGTTCTCGTATTCAAAGAGGAGTCCCTCGGGTGAAAATGTGGGACCATAATGTAGCTTTCCTCCTTTTGCAGTATGTTGGGGAAGCCCCCCGACGCGCATTTGCACGGAGTTAATCTTCTTTCCTTTATTCAGGCTTCGTGCTTTGTGATACATGCTCATCGCTAGAATGTTTGCTAATCCGGGTGCAAGTCCATTTTCTTGGATGATGCGGGTGCCTTCTTCCTTCTTAGCAATTGTTGCATCAAGAGTCGCCAGCTCTTGTATAGGTGGCAGGTTTTGCCCTAAATCGAGGTAATCGCATCCAAGTTCTCGTGCTAGGGGGATATACATCTCGTGAGCCATATAGGTAGCAGCATTCAGGATTAAGCGGGGACAAATCTGTTGAACAGCCTTCGACACAAGGTTTGAAGTCTTTCGGAAATCTACTCCTTTATCCTTTATTTGTAAACCACTCGTCACTTGTTTCTCGGATTTGGAGAATACTTCACGAAGTGATCGAATAGTTCCTGAAATATGGTTATTAGAAACATCTTGTTGGCATTGTGTTTCTGCAGGCAGATATGGGTCAAATATCCAAAGCTCAAAGGGAAAGCGTTGGCGGTTCTGCTCCATTAGGAGCATCTGCGCGATACCACTCCCCATTCGACCGCATCCAATGAGAAGCACACAAGGAATTGCCATGCACAACACGTTGCTTCTAAATTAATTACGCTTGTCTGGCTTTGTTTAAGCTGATAAGGTTGTTGCACAGGTGTCACACTTGATTTTTTCAAGTGTAAATCGGGGAAAGGGGCTCCTTAGCTATCACGGACAGTCCGTAAGAATGATAAACCTGAGTGCCTTGTTTCGACTGGGAGGCGCAACGACTTAGTGGCCACTTCACGTCGATTCAAACTCAATCCAGATTATTCACCACGCGGTGATCAACCTAAAGCGATCACTAAGCTCATTGAAGGCTATAAAACTGGCAAGCAACAACAAACTCTACTCGGTGTGACAGGGTCTGGCAAAACCTTCACCGTTGCCTCTATTGTTGAAGCGCTACAAAAGCCCACGCTTGTCATTGCTCCAAACAAGACCTTAGCGGCACAATTGACCAGTATGTTCCGTGAATACTTTCCCAATAACGCCGTGGAATATTACACCTCCTACTACGATTACTTTCAACCGGAAGCCTACATGCCCGCCCCGGACCTCTATATCGAAAAAGATGCGTCCATCAACGAGGAAGTTGAACGGATGCGATTATCCGCCGTGGCTTCTCTCGCGGTACGAACAGATGTATTGATTGTGGCTACCGTCTCATGCATCTACGGCATCGGAGCCCCTGGTTCATATCGAAACCTTGTAGTAGAACTAGAAAAAGGTCAGGAAATCCCCCGTGATGAACTCTTTGCCCGCTTAGTTCATATCAATTATACGCGGAACGATTTTGATTTCCATAGGGGAACCTTTCGCGTTCGCGGTGAAGTAATCGAAATTTTTCCCGCTTATGCAAACCACCCAATTCGCCTAGAAACCTTTGGAGACACAATCGACAGCATCTCAGACATCGCCCCAGTGAAAGGCACGGTTCTCTATGAACGGGAGAAGGTTAAAATTTTTCCCGCCAAGCAATTCACTACAGATCAGAGGATGCTGCCCGAGGTTTTAGACCAAATTGAAAACGATTTAGAAATACGTTTGAAAGAATTGGAAGAACAAAACAAAATTCTTGAGGCAGACCGCCTACGACGGCGGGTGAAATACGATATTGAAATGATGCGATCCGTGGGTTGGACCGGGGGCATTGAGAATTATTCGCGTTATTTCGATGGACGAAAAGAAGGCCAAAAACCCTACTGCTTATTAGATCATTATCCCGAAGACTTTCTCCTCGTCATCGATGAATCTCATATCACAGTTCCACAAATCGGAGGCATGTATCATGGCGATTTGTCACGAAAACGCAACCTCGTGGATTACGGTTTCCGTCTCCCTGCGGCATACGACAATCGACCCTTAACCTTTGAAGAATTCGAGCCCTATATGCGCACTGTTCTATATACATCAGCAACACCTGCTAAATACGAACGAAAACATTCCAATCAGATAGTAGAACAGATTGTACGACCAACCGGCTTAGTTGACCCCAAAATCATCGTGCGTCCAACGGAAGGGCAAGTGGAAGATCTCTTGGGAGAAATCCGTGACCGTGCCAAGAAGGATGAACGAGCCTTAGTGACCACTTTGACCAAGCGTATGGCCGAAGATTTATCTGATTATATGGTGCACGCCGGTGTTAAAGCGGAATATCTACACTCGGAGGTTGGTACACTCGAACGGATTGAGGTGCTTCGCAATCTTCGCCGTGGGAAGTATGAAGTGGTCGTTGGCATTAACCTCCTGCGTGAAGGGCTTGATCTTCCCGAAGTCTCCTTAGTGGCTATTCTTGATGCTGATAAGGAAGGGTTTCTTCGGTCGGATACGAGTTTAATTCAGATTATGGGTCGGGCAAGCCGGAATGTGCGCGGAACGGTGATTTTGTACGCAGACCGAATGACTGATTCAATGAAGCGCGCAATTGGTGAGAATAATCGTCGCCGTGAAATGCAAATCGCTTATAACAAAGAACATGGCATCACACCTACCACCATTGTGAAATCCATATCTGACATCGCTGAAGGGGTCGAGCGTGTCGCTGCTGAATCACGAACTAAGGTCCGAGTACCGAAAAACTGGCGAACAGCTGATGAAAGTGATTTAGCTTTGTTAATTGTAGAATTGCGGGAAGAGATGTTACAAGCGGCAGAGGAATTAGAGTTTGAACGTGCCGCCGAGTTACGGGATTTGATCAATGAGATTGAAGCCTATCTTGGGTTACAAAGCAAGTCCGCATAGCGTAGATTACTTTCACCTTGGTCTCCCCTCCGCTTATATGATTAAACAGATGTTCACGTGTGAGAAAGCTGATAAAGTAATTCAGCTAACCTGGCACGCTGGACACAACTTATGGTCAGACTGGGTGTAGAACCGTAACTCTTATGGCAGCTGGTGCAATCGATGCCGCTGAGAATAAAGGTGAACGATGGGTGAGCGACGACAAGTACATTACCGTCAAAGGTGCGCGTGTACACAACTTGAAAAATATCACCGTGAAAATTCCACGGGACAAATACGTAGTGATAACTGGGCTCTCTGGTTCCGGCAAGTCTTCTCTCGCCTTTGATACCCTCTTTGCGGAAGGTCAGCGCCGGTATGTTGAATCCTTATCAGCCTATGCTCGGCAGTTTCTAGGTCGAATGGACAAACCCGATGTCGATTCCATCGAAGGGCTCAGCCCTGCAATTTCAATCGATCAGCGGTCTGCAGGGGGAAATCCCCGATCTACAGTAGGCACGACAACTGAAATCTATGATTACATGCGGCTACTTTGGGCACGAATCGGGATTCCACATTGCCACCAGTGCGGCCGTCAAATTTCTCCGCAGTCTGCTCAACAGATTGTACGACAGATTCTTGAGTTTGAAGAAGGAAAACGAGTTCGCATTCTCTCCCCTGTTGTTCGGGGACGAAAAGGCACTTACAAAGCGCTCTTCAAGAAGTTACAAAGCGAAGGATTCGTTCGGGTCCGTGTTGATGAGACTGATCATCGATTGGATAAGGATGAAATCGAGCTCGAGCGGTACAAGCTCCATAATATCGAAATCATCGTTGATCGGCTCGTACTCAAACCAGCCGTAGAACAACGCCTTACGCAATCCGTAGAAACGGCTCTAGAGTTTGGTAATGGCCTTGTTATCGTCGATGTTCAAGGAGATCAGGAATATCTCTTTAGCGAATCAGCGGGCTGTCCCGTCTGTGGCATCAGCTTCCCAGATTTGGCACCCCGACTCTTCAGTTTTAATTCCCCATATGGGGCATGTCCCGAATGCAAAGGATTAGGATATACTCTAGAAGTCGACCCCGAGCTTGTAGTTCCTGATGCCACCAAGTCCATTCGTGAAGGGGCAATCGCTCCCTATCACGTTCCACTAAATGGATGGCGTCACCGAAGTCTAACCAGCATTGCCCAGCACTATGGCTTCAGCCTTGATACTCCTTTCAATGAATTAAGTCCAGAACATCAGCAAATCCTGCTATATGGTTCGGGTGAAGAGGAAATCCGATTTGAACATCGTGGGATCACTGAATCTGGACGCAAATGGGAATGGATTAGTGAAAAACCTACCATGGGCGTTATTCCAGGACTCAAACACCGTTACAAGTATACAAGTTCGGAAGTAGTCCGTGAATCCATTACTCGTTACATGGCCCAATTACCCTGTCCCGTTTGTAAAGGACGCAAATTACGCCCTGAAGCCTTGGCCGTTACAATTCAAGATAAGAGTATTGACTATGTTACGAATTTTTCAATAGACGAAACACTAAGCTTCTTTGATGCCCTAAAACTCACAAAGAAGGAAGCTGCAATCGCTCGACAAACCCTCCGGGAAATCAAGCAACGCTTACAATTTCTTTCTTCAGTCGGGCTTGATTATCTTACCTTGAACCGAAAATCTGCAACACTAGCGGGGGGTGAGGCTCAACGTGTTCGACTTGCCACCCAAATTGGCTCCCGTCTCGTGGGTGTAACCTACATTCTCGACGAACCCAGCATCGGGTTACATATGCGTGATAATCAGCGTCTCCTCTCAATGCTCCTACAACTGCGCGACCTCGGAAACACAGTATTGGTTGTTGAACATGATGAAGGCTTTATCCGGGCTGCAGACTGGATCATCGACTTGGGACCTAGCGCTGGTATTCATGGCGGACAGGTCGTTGCTGAAGGCACCGTAGCACAAATCGAAGCCAACTCAAACTCCATCACCGGGCAATACCTCCGAGGTGATAAATTTATCTCGGTTCCTCCCACACGGCGCATCGGGAATGGTGCCAGTATTCAAATCAAAGGGGCACACCATCGTAACCTTAAGGATATTGATGTGACATTCCCACTTGGAACCTTCATTTGCATCACCGGGGTCTCTGGTTCCGGGAAGAGTACGCTTATCACAGATACGCTATATCCTGGTATCCTCTGGGAATTTCGAAGAAATCGTCACCGTCAATCTGATGCACTACTAGCTAGTTCGATTCAGAAACCAGGTCCTCTTAAGACAATTAAGGGTGTTAATCTCATCGATAAAGTCATCTTAGTCGACCAATCCCCCATCGGACGAACCCCACGCTCAAATCCAGCAACCTATACTAAGGTCTTTGGTCCAATTCGGGAGTTATTCTCGAAAACTGAAGAAGCACGAAAACGTGGGTATCAGCCGGGTCGATTTAGCTTCAACGTCAAAGGCGGTCGTTGCGAAACTTGTCGTGGTGCTGGAGTTCTCCGAATCGAAATGCAATTTCTACCTGATGTTTATGTCATTTGTGATGAGTGCCATGGCAAGCGCTTCAACAAGGAAACCCTCCAGGTCCGCTACAAAGGAAAGACCATCTACGAAATCTTACGGATGACAGTGGATGAAGCTGCGGAATTCTACAAGAATATCCCCAAGATTGCTCGTATCCTTGAAACGCTGCAAGCCGTCGGTTTAGGGTACATGGAGATAGGTCAACCTTCACCAACCCTCAGTGGAGGAGAGGCCCAGCGAATTAAATTAAGCCGTGAACTTGGCAAACGCAGCACAACCCAAACCCTCTATATTCTCGACGAACCCACTACTGGCCTGCACCTTGCGGACGTTCAGAAACTATTAGACGTTCTCAATCATTTGGTTGATGCAGGTAACACTGTCATTGTAATTGAACATCAACCTGATGTGATTAAGGGGGCAGACTACATTATTGATTTGGGACCGGAAGGAGGCGATAAAGGCGGATATGTTGTCGCGCAAGGCACCCCTGAACAAGTAGCCCAAAATAAGAACTCCTATACAGGGTCTGTACTCCGCGAAGCATTAGGGTCTAAAGCTGAACAGGAATCCCAAAAATCTAATGGACGCGTAAAAATCCTTTCCCGGTAAAAGCGAACGGTTCTTCAAGCCTGGTTGTTATCTAGTAGGTGATTAGGGCTATGAATCTTGAACAGGAACTAAAAGATTTACCCGATGCACCTGGGGTCTACATTCTATATGATGCTAATGACGCCGTAATCTACGTCGGGAAAGCCCGGTCTCTCAAGAAACGAGTTCCCGCCCATTTTCGTGGCTTAGGAAGTGGCAGCGTCTTTTCACCAATTGGACAAGAGGTCACTGAACTCGAATACATGGTTACCGCAAACGAATCTGAGGCTTTGGTCCTTGAAGATAATATGATTAAACGATACAAACCCCGTTATAACATCCGATTAAAAGATGACAAGAGCTTCCCCTATGTCCGTATCACACTTCAAGAGGCCTTTCCCCGAGTGGAAAAAACCCGAACCTTGATCAACGACGGTAGCCGCTACATAGGTCCCTACTCGAACGTGAAAGCATTAGATGGGCTCTTAAAATCAATTAATCGTATCGTACCGATTGCCACCTGTAAACCCGTAATCGTGCCTGGAAAACGCAAACGCGCCTGCCTGAAATATGATATCGGCTATTGCCCAGCACCTTGTATTAACAAAATCAACAAAGAAGATTATGCCAACCTTGTAAAAGAATATACGTTAATGCTAACAGGGCAACTCGATGAATTAGAAGCTCACCTTTCCCAACTTATGACCAAAGCGTCCCAAGACCAAGAATTTGAAAAAGCTGCTCAATACCGTGATCGACTCCGAGCGGTTAAACGTGGACGCCAAGCCCAACGAGCCACTTATTGGAATCAGTTACCCGGTTACCGCGATGTATTAGGGCTAGCCCGCGCAGGATCTGATGCCCTTGTCCAGTTGCTTGTTGTCCGTGAAGGACGTGTCATTGGACAGCAACCTTTCCCACTCAGTGCTCCCTCGGAATTAGATGATGAAACGGTAATGGAGGCATTTCTGAAACAATATTATCTCCGGGCAACGGATATCCCTGAAGAGGTCATCATCTCAGTCCCCTTAACCGATACCCAGTTCCTCGAAGAATGGTTAACAGAACGGCGTGGCATTCAGCATCCTGTGAAAATCGTCTATCCGATAAAAAATCCTCTTATGAGCTTGATACAACTGGCGAATGAAAACGCCCAATTCCATCTTCATCAACTCGTTGAACGTATGGCCCGAGACGAAGGACGCAAGCAACAAGCCTATAACGATCTCATGACTGTTCTCAATCTTTCTGAAGAACCCACCCATATCGAAGGGTTTGATATTTCAACGCTCCAGGGTACCGAATCTGTTGGTGTCTGTGTCGTATTCAAGAACGG
>JABXGS010000214.1 GCA_016550425.1 archaeon | reverse complement strand
TTTTGATTCGTGCTGGGAGTCTGAATAATGACGCCCAACTTGTTGAAGATAAAGCAACTGAAGGCGGGGCCTTGCGGTGGCGAGCCATCGGAGATCCAACTGAAGCGGCTCTTCTCGTTTTACTTGGTAAAAGTGGTATAGACGAAACTTCACTCCGTGCTGCATACACCTTAGAACAAGATTACCCCTTTGATTCTCGATTGAAACGGATGACACGCATGTTCTCTCACCCAGAAGGTGGTTACATTGCCTTCGTAAAAGGTGCCACAGATGTGTTGATTCCACGGTGTAATCAGATTGGTGATGACCATCAAGCTCAACGGCTTACTAAGAAACGAGGTAAAGAAATCGAACAATTTGCCAACGAATTCGCTGCCGGAGGATATCGCGTCCTCTCTTTTGCTGTTCGTCGGTTCGATACATTACCTGCTGGCAGTGAGAAAACCCTTAGAGAACGCATTGAAAAGAACCTGACTTTTGTTGGATTCGTATGTATTGTTGATCCACCCCGTGAAGGTGTACGGGAGGCTGTAGTCGAAGTAGCAAATGCAGGCATCAAAACCGTTATGATAACTGGAGATGCTGCAGCAACGGCAGAAACCATTGGACGCCAATTAGCAATTGTTGAAAAAGATGATTTAGTCATCGAAGGTAAAGATATTGCAAACGTTCCCGATGATCAATTCAATCGCATCAGCGTTTTTGCCCGAGTTGATCCCGAAGATAAACAACTCATTGTTGAACGCCATAAAAATGCCAAACGCGCCGTCGCTGTTACTGGTGATGGCGTTAACGATGCCTTAGCTTTGAGTATGAGTGATGTTGGAATTGCAATGGGAATCACGGGGACAGATGTGGCAAAAGAAGCCTCTGATATGATTATCGCTGATGATAGCTACACATCCATTGTTGAAGGCGTCAGACAAGGTCGGGGGCTGTTCAATAAAATACGGATGATGATTTTCTTCTATATCTGCATTAATGTCGGAGAATCCATTCTCTTCTTCGGTACCTTCATACTAGGGATCCCTTTCCTTACTCCACCCCAACATATCTTTCTGACCATTTCAAGTCACTCATGGCCTGGACTAGCATTAGTATTCGACAAGACAGCAAAATACGTAATGGAAGAAAAACCACGGGACACCGAATCAATCATCACACGACGCCTTGGCTTCTATCTTCTCCTCAACGCTTTTCTGATATTCATTGGATCCGCTATTGCCTACTATTTCACTACTACTGCAATGCTTCCTGGCAGTAATTTTCTTGAACCATACAGCCCTGAGGCTTTTTATAAAGGTCTCACCATGACTATCGCGGTCCTCCTTTTTGCGGAATCACTCATGGTTCTCAGTATACGGCGAATTAACCAATCCATGTGGCGCTCAATCCGCTTTGAAAGTTTCTGGCTTGTTTATCTCCTGATCGGACTTGTGTTTCTCATGTTCGCTGGAGTGATGTATATCCCTGATGCTAATCTACTCCTTGCCACCTTTGGCATCGACTTCAGATTCATACCGCTAACGGCCGTTGACTGGGTAGTTGCCTTCCTTCTGGCAGCTCCTGCTATTTTTGGAATGGAAGGTGTCAAATGGATTTGCCAAAACCGTGGTATCTCCTTCTAAGCGTATGGTTCTAATGCAAACCTTTTTCCAATTAACATCGCATATTCACGACCACCTTCAAGGTGAACATACTATGGTTGATGAGCGTATTTCACGATTAGCTCAACTCACCGTTGAATACTCACTCGGCGTCAAAAAAGGTGATTTAGTCGGAGTGAGCGCCCCTGCTTTTGCTGAACCCTTAGTCCTCGAATTATCCCGGGAAATCATGAAAGCTGGCGGTCACCCCTTTACTAGGATTTATCTTCCCCGTGCGCAAGAAATCTTTTTCAAATATGCCCAAGACCACCAACTCGATTACGTTAATCCAATAATCCTCGAAATGATTGACAAACTCGACAGTTACCTCGTCGTCTT
Source organism: archaeon (assembly GCA_016550425.1). The sequence goes on along the minus strand of JABXGS010000214.1, from coordinate 20,560 downwards.
CTCATCTGATAACCGAAAAGCGATGGCTAACGTTGACCCAGCAAAACAAGCTCGTGCAGCAAAAGCGCAAACTGAAATCCACAAACGATTTACTGCTCGACTCAAACAGGGTTGGTACGCCCTCGTTCCCTACCCCTCATCCAGCCTGGCTCAAGAGGGTAACATGGGCACTGAGGAATACGAAGAATTTGTCTACAAAGCGTGCCTCGTGGACAAACCTAACCCTGTGAAACTCTGGCAACAACTAAGTAAAAAACAAGCCAAAATCACCAATTATCTCAACACCAAGAACACGATCCGCTTCGAAAGTAGCGACGTCGACCTCACAGCCAAAGTCACTGGTCGAAATTGGGTCAACGCCGACGGACACTTGAATATGCCCGATGGCGAGGTATTCACATCTCCTATCGAAGATAGTGTCGAAGGCACCATCCGGTTTTCGTATCCAGGTATTTTCATGGGAAAAGAAGTCGAAGACATTACCCTTACCTTCGAGAAGGGAGTAGTCACCAAAGCCACTGCCGAGGAGGGACAAGACCTGCTCGATCACATACTGAGTATTGATGATGGAGCGAAGCGACTCGGTGAAATCGCAATTGGAACGAATCCTGGCATCACAAAGTTCACGAAAAACATTCTCTTCGATGAGAAACTCACTGGAACAATCCACTGCGCTCTTGGTAATGGCTTTGAGGAAAGTGGTGGCAAAAACGAATCAGCCATTCATTGGGATATTCTCGCGGATATGACTAAAGACGGGAAGATCTTTGCGGATAATGAGCTCTTCTACAAAAACGGTAAGTTCCTCAGGAAAGTCATCGAATAATGAAGGTCTTAAATCTCACTTCGACGGGACTGATTCCATCTTGAAAATAACCTTGCAGCCCTTCAGCGTAGCATGGACCTGATTCGCCACCTCAATCATATCCTGCACCGTGCCGTTCTCATCCCACTCGATAACAAAATCGTAATTTCCTGCCACAGGCTGAAACCCCATCCGCATGAGTCGCTCAACGACTTCGCTAGGCGCTGCACCCTCACTACTCACATATATTGTCAAGTAACTTCTCATATGTGAAGCCTCCAGAACTCTTTGAATCCTGACAGCAGACTTTTTATTCCTACTCAATGCGGCATCTCCACTCAATATAGAAGAGTCAAAGGATAATCCGAAGGTTATATGAACTCTAACCGTGCGAGACATCTACCGAGGTCACGTCCATGTCACGGAAACCCCGCCTCCCACCCGGTCAACGATGGATTACCGGATTTCCTGTCCGCACTGCCGAACGCATGCCAGAACCCTTCAATCCCGAAACTTGGACTCTCACCGTCAATGGTGAAGTCAAAAACCCCCATACCTTCTCCTACGAGGAACTAAAGACCCTTCCCGTGACAACCCAGCTCAGTGATTTCCATTGCGTTGAGACCTGGTCGGTGCCTGATAATAAGTGGGAAGGTGTGCTTTTCAAAGAAATTACTAAAATTGTGAAGCCAAAACCTTCAGCAACATTTGTTCTCTTTTACGCGGAACACGAGTACACATCAGGCATCAATTTGGAAGTTGCGATGGAAGATGACGTAATCTTGGCTTGGAACCGTAATGATGAGCCACTCCGCATTGAAGACGGCTGGCCCCTTCGCCTCGTTGTTCCACGGCTTTATGCTTGGAAAAGTGTGAAATGGGTGCGGCGAATCAGTTTTCTAACAGAAGCTGTACTGGGCTTTTGGGAGAAACGGGGTTATCATCAAGGCGCAGATCCGTGGCTTGAACAGCGGTTTGCTGAACGATAAGATTCGCGCAAAAAAGAGGTTAAGGCCCTTGCGGGCCTTAAGGACTGGGACGAAGAGAGGTTAGTCTCTTCACGATCCGTTTTGGATCTGGGAGAGCTCATCAGTTCTTGTCGCAGATTTGAGTATAAGGGTGGGTACTCCTTTGGTATGTATCTGCATATCATCTGGTTCTAGGTCTGGATATTATCGGGGGATTTAAAGACGAAGACAAGGAGGCAAGTGGCAAAAGCTTTTGATGAAGGTCAGCAGACGGAACGCTAGCTGAAATAATCAACTTCTTGATGCATACCTCAGTGGTGTTAATCGCGATGGCTGCAAAAACAGTTCAAAAAGTCTTGGATGATTTTTATTGGATTATGGCGCGGGAAGGAATGCTACCGGATAGTAATATCTTCTTAGTTAAAGATGGAGATCAGTTTGTGTTATTTGATGCTGGAATTCATCATTTTTTCAAAGATACCGTTGAGGCGATTAACGAGTTAGGATTGGATCTCAAACAGATGGACCGGCTCATTTTGACGCATACACATTTAGATCATTCAGGGTCAGTTCCCGAATTTAAAGGACGACTAAAAGATCTTAAAGTGTGGGTGTCAGAAGAGGAGGGAACGCTTCTGGAGAAAGGCGATGACACTATTGTTTTGGGGAGTATGTTGGGACAACGCCTGCCCCCAATCCCAGTTGCCAAGAAACTCCACGAAGGGGATAAAATCGAAGTCGGACAATATTCCTTCGAAGTATTGCTCACGCCTGGACATAGTGCTGGCAGTTTATGCTTCTTTGAACCGAAACACAAGTTGTTGATTTCAGGGGATGTGGTATTTCGTCATGGGTCCTTTGGTAGAGTCGACTTTCCCACAGGAAACGGACAGATTCTCAAAGAATCCATTGAACGTCTAGCAAGTTTGCCCGTTGAGATGCTGCTTCCCGGGCACATGGGCATTGCGATGAAAGATGGGCAGCGTGAAATCAAACTATCGCTTCAATTTGCTCGGCAAGTGCTTTAACAATCAGTCGCTAGAATGAGACGAGAGCTTAAATCACGAAGATAGGGGTAAGCGGACGATATGGTGCTCGAAATAGGAAAAATCCGGAGTCGTATAGTCGCCTATCTCGCAGTATTTATTGCGCTTATTACAGTCTTCGATGTTATCCCCATGCTTCCTGGGTTTTATGGGGGCATCTGGGATTCCTGGATTTTTCTGTTTGGCCCCCTCATCGGGGTATTACTGGGTCCATTCTTTGGATTCCTCGCAGTAGGATTCGGCAGTCTGCTTGGGCACATCATCTATTTTCGAGATCCCTTTGAGCTAGTTTTCATGCTAGGCGCGTGTGTCGGAACCTTATGTGCCGCTCTCATTTTTCAACGACGCTGGAAACCAGTGCTCGTCATATACGCCATATTGCTGGGTGGTTATCTCCTGTATCCTGTGTCTTGGACTTTACCGATCATCGGAATCTGGGATATTTTACTTGCCTTTGGGCTTCTTCTTCTGTTCTCTATTTTAATGAGTCGCAGCTGGTGGCCATCGAATCGTTGGACAAGTGTATGGTTTCTGCTCCTTTTTGCAGCGATTATCGGGCTTGAAGCAGATATCCTATTTCGTGTATTTGTACTGGTTCCCGGGCAGACCTATTGGCTTTTTTATGGGTTAACTCCTGATGCCCTCTACTGGATATGGATCACCGCAGGGATAATCACACCCACTAAAGTCGTTCTAGGAACACTATTTTCTATCACGGTGGGATTTAGTCTGCTTCGCCTGCTCCCACGAACAGAAATACCATTGATACAGGACTATGGACTCCTCACCCCAAGGCCCCCATCGATGGAGGCTAGTGAAAACAAATGACCCACAATAAAGAACTCCAAACAACTTTCACTTCCATCGGGGATGTTACCCAGATTGATGTCGACGAAACCGCTGTCACGTTTCAATGCACCAACGCCATCCTCAGGTTATCATTACATGACAAACATGTACTTCGTATCCAAGCAACTTCCCAGACGTCGTTCAAGGAAACTTCCTCCTTCATTGTTCTTCCACCTTCAAAAGAAATAGTGGGTCACTTGGAAATCCAAGAAACCAAATCAGGCTGGCAAATCCAATCACCCACCATGCATATTCAGGTGTATCGGAGTCCATGTCGGCTTAGCTTCTTAGATCTTCAAGGAATTACCATTGTAGAAGATAGTCACCCGACAGGTATGTTGTTCTCTGCTAATCAGATTCGGCTCTCGAAGACACTCTCAGAAAAATCACACTTCTACGGTTTCGGACACAAAACGGGTCGCTTTGACAAACGAGGCACCCGCATGGAAATGTGGAATCATTACCAAATTTATGATCTCACCTCAGATCCTCTCTCTACCTGTGTGCCTTTCTTCATCGCTATTCAAAATGGCACCGCCTACGGCATCTATCTGGACACACCTGCAAAATCTATCTTTGACATGGGGGCGACTGATTCCAAAAACTACATCATTACCGCTAATGATACCGAACTTGATTACTACTTTATCGTTGGTCCGGATCCGAAACAAGTCCTCTATAGCTATAGTCAACTAACCGGCCAGATGTCTTTGCCCCCTCGTTGGGTTCTAGGTTATCACCAATGTCGCTGGAGCTATACCCCCGATAAACGGGTCCGAGAAATTGCCTCCGAACTACGCAACCGCAAGATTCCATGTGATGGAATATGGATTGACATCGACTATATGGACGAGTATCGAGTATTCACCTGGAATCCCCTGAGCTTCCCAGACCCCCAAGCCTTGATTGATGATTTGAGGAATGATGGCTTCAAAGTGATTACCATTATCGATCCTGGTGTAAAAGTAGATGATCAGTACACCGTCTATCAAGAAGGCATTAAACACGATTATTTTCTTCGTAAACAAGACGGCGAACTCTTCATTGGAACCACTTGGCCTACTCAATCTGTTTTCCCGAATTTCCTCAACCCCGAAGTGCGTGAATGGTGGGCGAATCTCCACAAACCATTACTTGACTTCGGAATTGCAGCGATTTGGGATGACCTAAATGAACCCCAGGTCTTTCTTACACCCGAATATGAGGAAATGGCTAAAATCATACACTCGGATGAAAAACACGCCTACACTAATGCTGAAGTTCACAACCTCTACGGGCTAGCCATGACCCAGGCTACCTATGCTGGGATGTTGAAGGGTCGTCCTAATGCACGTCCTTGGATTCTCTCACGAGCAGGATGGGCGGGAATTCAAAGATATGCTGCTGTGTGGACCCACGACAATCATAGTACTTGGGAACATCTTGAACAAACAGTTCCCCAATTATTGAATCTCGGAATGGCTGGAATCCCCTTAATTGGCAGTGACATTGGGGGATTCTATCAGGCGCCAACACCCGAATTATTCACACGATGGAACCAGCTAGGGGTGTTCAGTCCACTTTGTCGCAACCATACTGCAAACGGCACTCCCAATCAGGAACCTTGGGAATTCGGGTCTGAAGTCGAAGAAATCAGCCGACGGTTCATCTCTTTCCGTTATATGCTATTACCGTACCTTTATGATATTACTCGAGATGCCTCACTAACGGGCGTTCCGATAATGCGGCCACTTATTCTCGAATTTCCTTCAGATGATCGCTGTCATAGCATCGAAGACGAATTCTTACTTGGGCCTTCGGTCCTAGTGGCACCGGTTCTTCAGCAGGGTCTTACTACTCGACAAGTCTATCTTCCCGAGGGTGACTGGTTTGATCCCCATAGCCAAGAGACCTATCGTGGTCCAACCACAATCACAGTTCCAACTCCCTTAACGGTCTGTCCCATTTTTATTCGCCGTGGATGCATTCTACCACTTCAACCCGTGGTGCAGCATTCGGATGAAGCCGTGAATCAGATTCAGTTGGACATCTATCCTTGTCTGGACTGTGAAGATGGAATCGAGTACTGCCATTATGAAGACGACTATCACTCCCTCGATTATCAAAATGGTGACTACGTTACCACGCAATACTGGTGCTACACAGAGCCCCAAGGAGTTATCTTTACGATTCAATTGCCTGATGGAAGCTTTACCCCAGCAAACCGAATCTATGTCTTAATCTTTCGGTGCTTCAGTCAACCACCAAACCATATTACGCTGGATGGAGAAATGCTTGCATCCATCTCTGATGAAACCTCGTTCAAGAAATCAACTCAAGGTTGGTTCTGGCAGACTCATGACAAGACAGTCAGAGTCGTTTTTCCTGACACACGTAAACGACGGGAACTTCACCTCCTGAAATAACTGATTCTCTTAGAATAGGAAAAAGACCCAGAAGGTTTTTACGGATGAATTCCTAGCCTGAAAGACAGTCTCAGATTCTTTGAATATCGAGGTAGACGGACATGGCAAAATTACCTAAACTTGATACCAAAATTAAAGCTGTCACGATTTATCGAAATGGTGCCAAAATCGAACGGACAGGACATATTGAATTAAAACCCGGCGCCCATAAACTTGAAATCGCAAATCTCACCCGCTTTTTAGACAAGGAAAGTGTACGAGTATCCGGGCGTGGCCACGCCACCATTGTGAGTTTCGACACGGTTGACACAACTGTCGAGGTAAGCGGTTATGATAAACTTGACACCCTCATCAAGAAACGTGAAAATTTACAAAAGCAACTTACATCAATTCAAAGTGAACTCCAACGATTAACCCGTCGGATGAACTTCTATACACAAGTTCTGGATAACTCTGCAGGTGAATTTTCCCGGTGGATCCCTGCAGGCGAAAGTAATGTTGACCAACTTAGCTCGCTAGAAACTTTGGTGACGACACAAGTTGATTCACTCACCCAATCACAAATGAAACTTCAAGAAAAGCGGGAAGATATCCAGAAGGAAATCGCGATCCTGAACCGTGAAATCGAAAAGTTTCGAAGTGAAATGAATCAATACGAAATTAGCAACAGCGTGTTCGTAAATGTTGATGCCCATAAGTTAGGTAAATGTGAGTTTAACATCTCCTATTTTGTCAGTAATGCCTACTGGGAGCCTACATATGATTTCGTTCTCTCTGAGGACTCAACCGAAGTCACCATGTACACGGTGGTTCAGAATAACACTCAAGAAGACTGGGAGAAAGTGAATCTTACCGTATCAACAGCCTCTAGACGTACTGCATCAATCACTGAGCCTTCACCCTACTTTGTTTCAATCTATCATCCTCCACCCCCGGCACCACGACGGGAAAGGATGAAGGCTGCGAAAATGGCTGCACCTGCTGCCTCTGGAGCTGCAGCTGATGAATTTGAAGCTGCCGAATTAGAAATGGTACCAGAAGAACCACTCCCCGATATGACACCTCCACCTGTCACTGCAACTGCGATGGAAGTGGGTGGCGTTTATGTGTTTTTATTACCAGATCCTGTGAAGGTCGCAGCGGATGGTGAGCCCCATGCTTTTCCAACCAGTCAACTTACTCTTGAAGCTGAACGAAAATTCTTTTGGAACGCGGTAGATTTTGCTGAGGCCATTGAAGTAACTACGATTGAAAATGGTGCCAGTGTGTTGCTCCCTGGACGGGCTCGAATCTACTTCCAAGATGAATATCTCGGTGAAACCCATCTTGGACTCATCGCACCCAACGAAAAAGTCGATGTAGGCATGCGCTTCTCCTACGATCTAAAAGTGGAAAAGAAACTCGTTTCCAAGAGTACTGAAAAGAAGGGATTGCTGAAAGGCAATGTAGCCCGAGACTATGCTTACGAATTAACCATCAAAAACTTCCGCTCAAAAATGAGTGCAATCAAAATCATGGATCGGATCCCCCACAGCGATTCAGAAATCATCAAAATTGAGGACCAGAAGTTTTCCCCACAACCGAATAAAAATGAGTTAGGTATCCTCACTTGGGAAATCGAAATCCCCAAAGAGGGAGAAACCAAAATCAACTACTCCTTTCAGGTTGAATATCCACGAGGTGAAAGAATCACCCCACCTCTCCCCTAAAAGCCTCTGTGGTTGCTTCTATGCCATATACTGATGAACTCGGGAAAGTGTCACCACCTTCCTCAGCCTCACAACGCCCCTTTCAGTATATTCTGACTCCTTTGCTGCATCCAAATGGTTGGAAACTTGAAGTCAGGGACAAGGAACAAACCCTATTTCACAAAGTGACCAGAAAGCCTACTAAACCGATTTCTTACACGCTTCACTCTTACAAACCGGCTAAAGCACCTCCGATGAAAATCAAATCAACCTCTATTAATGGTATTCCTCGATTCTCACTCTACAAAGGTCACCTAGAACAATTATCCATTCTTCTAACTCTCCCCTCTTCCACTATTCTTGTTCGTGAATCTTCTCGGAAGGTGATAGCCCGCTTCATCCCCCTCACTCCCGAAATTGTCCATCTCTGCACACCCACAACCTCTGTTGGTCGCCTTCGATTCAAAGACAAACCCGCGCCATTACACTACCAAATTGAATGCCATCTTGACTCAGATTCCACATGGCTGTTAGCAAGTATCCTCTATACAATTACCCGGATGGAGACCGCCGCAACTCCCTCGATTTCAGCAGAGGAAATTCCGACAGAAATGGATGACTCAGCCGAAAATGACTGAACTGTAAGTCCTCAATCTTTTAGAATAAGAAACCCCCTATTGCCCATCGGAGCTAGAACTCAAATAAACTGGTTGTGACCATTCGCCATGCAAATTGAAGTTTTAGGAAGCTCATCATTCATCCCCACAATCAAGGGGAGCTGGTCGAGTTTCCTTATTAACCTTGGAAAAGGCGATCGCATTCTTATCGATGCTGGGACACGGCGACTACTTGGACGACGAAAAGATGTTCTCTCAGTAAGTCATATCTTCATTACACATCGGCACCCCGATCATATTATGTTTCTAGGTGCATTACTTAGTCGGATGAAACGAAATCACCGAAAAAAGCCTTTAACGATTTTCTGTCCTGAAAATGCATTTTATCATATTATCGGATTCATTCGGTTCTATAATCCGTCGGGGGTTCCGGATTTCGTTAATTTTGAAACCTTTACACCTGATGAACCAGAATATCTCATAACGCTCCCTAAATCAAACACTGAAATGTGGGCTGCAGCAGCTTGTCATACTACAATGGCGGCGGGATACGGCATCATTCAGGGTGACACAAAAGTAGTTATCGTGCCAGACACAGCTCCAAACTGTAAAACACTCCTTGCTTTAGCCAAAGACGCGAAGGCCCTATTCCATGACGCCACTTTCCCCACCGCTGTCCATAACTTCGCTGCCACAAAAGGACATTCCAGTCCCGAAGGTGCAGGTCTGGATGCAGCTAAAGCAGGAGTAGAAACGCTAGTTTTAATCCATACTAGTCGCGCTCGGGCTCGAGATGACCATAGTTTATTCGCTGGAGCTGCAAGATATTTTGCGGGAGAGATTCATGTCGGTTCAGATAACACGAAGTTTACATTTTAATGTATAAAACAAGAAATGGTCCTTTGATGACTCCTTATTCCATAAAAAAAGGTTCTCCCATCGTCGCTTGCTTGGGTGAGGCCCTTATCGACTTCATCGCCAAAGAAACCGGAACCCTGAACGTTGTTCGTTCTTTCCATAAATATCCTGGTGGGGCACCAGCTAATGTTGCCGTTGGCCTTGCACGCTTAAATGTGGCAACTGGGTTCATCGGTAAAATCGGCACTGATATCTTTGGGGATTTTGTAAAAACCCAATTAGAACAAAACCGTGTTAATACGGACGGGATTACCCAGACAACCGAAGCCCCAACGGCATTAACCTTCGTCAGTCGGTCTGCCAGTGGCGACCGAGACTTTCTCTTTTATCGCAATCCTTGTGCTGATATTCTCCTGCAGAAAACCGATATACCCCACGACTGGTTACAGAACATCCAGTACCTTCACGTCGGAGGTGTAAGTTTAACTCGCCAACCAAGCCGAGATGCAACCTTGTATGCCGTAAAGACTGCTCACGATTATGGTGCCACAATCACCTTTGATCCAAATCTCAGGTTAGCTCTCTGGCAAAAAGGAATCAAGGAATGCCGGAATACAATTCGTGAACTCCTTGAATATACTGATATCTTTCTACCCTCCGAAGAAGAATTGACGATACTAATGAACACAACAGATCTTAATACAGCGGTTCTACTTGCTCATGAAAATGGGCCTTCTACTGTCTGCGTAAAACGGGGGCGCCAAGGAAGTTATAATTCTCAGAGAACTTCCAGTGGTGAAACGCAAGGATATTTTCAATCTCCATATCCGGTTCAGGTAGTCGATACTACAGGTGCTGGGGATGGCTATGACGCTGGACTATTAGCAGGCCTTGTCCGTCAGTTACCCTTTCAGAAAGCTGTATTATGGGGTACTGCCGTTGCATCGTTGGTAATCACTAAAATGGGTGCAATGACTGCTCTTCCAACAGAAATGGAACTAACAAAATTCCTAAAAGACTTCGAGAAACTTGAAGGCTAGGCTACACAATACCGGTACACTTCATGGTTACCCGCTGTTTCAGATTTTGCACGAACAATCCGAATCACGTCACCGGGACGGGCACCAATCGCCTTCGCTGCCGGATCTCCAGCTTTAATTTTCGGTAATTTCTCTCGGTGTATTCCGTATTTCTTTTCAATCTCTTCGATTTCTTTCTCTGTAATGATGTCATGTTCGGGTACCAAATCATGAAGGAACAAATCAATTGAGAGAAAACGACGGTGTAGCAGTTCAACATCCATTTCTTTGGCTTCGCGTCGCGCTGCGTAAGTGTACCGCTCGCCCCCTATGATGATGGCATGCGTGAATTCGCCATTATCTCGCTCTTTGATGGTATTTCGAAGAATTTCCACTCCTACTGTTGGAGTATCAAGAATAATACGCACGAGGAGTGTATCTTTGGGTTTCTTGGTTGATTTCGCATGAACATCAGCAATGCCTTCTTTTTCGCCTTCTACACGTTTGGTGATTTCATACCCGCGCCGTTCGATAAGCCGCTTGAGATAACTAAACTGCTTGTCTGTTAACACAACTCTCACCATGAACTAGGTTATGGATTTCCCGCGCTCGCTTCGCGACAGTGGATAAACAACTTATAAACATTTGTGTCCTCTCGGTTTCTTTAACCTCATTTGGGAGGGGAAAGCAAGGTTCTCCGCATGTTGTCTGGGTCAATTTGTGATGAGAGAATCTCGATTTCCCGCTTTGAAGGGGGTGCTGTTTCAGCAATCTTTTCAGAAATTTTGAATTGAAATCCAGTGTTTTCTAGAACATCTTGTAATTTTACACCCGGATGAACAGATTTGAGAATAATACGTTTGGAGCTCCGATCAAACTGGAAAATACATAGGTCAGTTACAATAATATCTGGTCCTCCATGACGTGGACCCTTTGCTATAGGAATCCACCCGGGGCTCGTAACGAATGGTACTTCCTTAACTAAGTTTTTCGAACTGTGGTTTGGTCGCCATGAAATGATGCGACGGAAACTTCGGATCATGAGCGGTCCTCCTGCTCCACCAGGTAATCGTACCTTTGGGTGGTGAGGGTCGGAACCAATTATGCTCATGTTTAAGCTGCCAAATTGGTCAATCTGGACTCCACCCAAAAAAGCTACATCCATGCGTCCTTTATTCGCTAAATCGAATATTTCAGGAAAAGTGATTGCATTTTCACATCTATCAAAAAGATGGGGATCACCTGTGGAGTAGGGTAGCACCTGGGGTTTCGGATTAATAGTGCCTAGTATTGTGAAATATAATAAATCGGGAGCATGTGTTGCCCGCGCTAATAGTGTTGCTATCATTTGGACAGGGCTAGCCACTCCAGTAAAGACCCGCTCTCCATTCTTTAGCTGACGGGCAAGCGTTGAAATGATGAGTTCATCAAAAGAGTAGTCTTTTGCTGGGGCGTTCACTTATTTTCCCCCGAATTAATTTCTGAGGTGGTTTTCCAAGGAGGTGGTAAACCTACCTTCTCAAGAAAGGCTGCATGATTTGAGCATTCTAACACATAGGACTGTAAATATTGGGCAAACTGTTCTTTGGTTTGGGCCATATCTTGATAGTAAGCGAAGTGAGTCATATCGATTTCATATTTTTGATTTAGGGCTGTAGGAGCTGCCCCATAAGGAACATGCGCAATGGCATCGACCAAGAAATGGGGAATGGTGATATGCTTGGGATTTAAGGTGTCTGGCTCAACAATTTCTTCAACGGTGACCAGCACTCTCTTACACGCTTGAGCTGTCGTTAGAGTGAAGGCCGTCCACGGTTCATCAAGGACTACATTTCCTTTTGTATCAGCCTTATGTGCATGAAGCAACAAGATATCAGGGCACAGAGCTGGGACTGTAATGACCGTTTCTGTTGAATTGTAGGGAGAGGGTAAAATGTGATAATCCTCACGGCTTGAAAGCAAATCGGACCCTCTGAAATCTGGTAGTGGAATGAAGGGAATGCCATATGCTCCTGCTCGTAAAGCCATACAAATCGCATAACCCATGCTTTCTTTCACATCAATCATTCCACTTTCAGCTGCCTCTCGAAAGCGCCGCATTGTCGAAAACCCGTTCTTGGTCATCACGCCAAGGAAGTAGAATTCAAGTTCTGAAATCAAGCCTGCACCAATGAGCTGATCGACACCAATACTGTTAGGTGCACTTACTATACGTAACTTCTTAGCCTGTGCACGAATGATTTCATGGATTGCGGCCATGGGTAATCGATTTGCTAGGATTCCCTCTAAATAGATGTGACATCCATCCGTGATGTTTTGACCTATTAGATTAGCCAACGAGGTAATTTTACTGGATTCAGTCATAATTCATTCGACCTTGATGTTTGGTATCTCAGATTCTGAGAGCTTTGGAGATTCCTTATTTCTTTTCCCGGGGAGGCGCTGAGAATCCAATCCAGCCTTTCCTTATTACCCACGCAATGGGTATAAGGATTGCAGGAATCATGATTGATAATTGGATTTGCCATGTATAGATTGGAATCCCATTTGGAAGATAGAGGATTGGGAATGGCCAAAAAATGTTATACATGCCTAAAATATTGGCTATCAGAGAGGGTACGGCCACAGTCACTGTGATTGCAGTAAGGATGACGATTATTCGGTTCAACCGATTGGCGAGTAAAATCGAATGCAATGAAACTAGGTCCGTCAGGTTACGGGCATTGATTTCTAGTGACTGTTGTTGGCGTTCTAATTCGCCAATAGTTGTGTCAAGGAGTGCTCGTAGTTCATCATTGAGGTGGAGGTATCGTGGAACGTGTTGTAGCATCATGTCTACAAAATGTCGCTGGGTTGTAAGATGTTGATAGAATTCGTTTTGAAGGGCGCGAATTCGTTGAATCTCCGCTAATAATGTGTTAATGTTAATGTCAGCGTATTTTGATTCCAGTTCCTTTGTTGCTTCAATAATTTGGTTAATGATGAGGGTATTCCTTTCAATGAGCTCTTGTACAATACGAACGGAAACCAAAGAAGGCGAAATTTCCATTCCAGCGGATACAAGGTTTCGCAGTGTTTGTTCAACTTCTTCAATGGCATCCGGTGGAATGTTCTTTCCAACCGTGGCAACCATTTTCTCTCCTAAAAGGATTAAGACGGGTTCTAAAAGTTGAACTGGTTTGGCAATTACGGTGGGGACGTGGAATGCTGAGTAATCGTAGAAACGGTGATACCGACCTTCAAGGGTTCGTTCAAAAACCCGTGAAAGGCTTTTGGAATCAACGGATAAAAACAAACCGAGTTGATTGTATTCTTCTGCGGTTGGATTTATTGCAGAAAGCCAAATGAAGTCTGTATCACGCCAGATTTTTTGAAAATCCTCGCTTTTTGCCAGTTTGTGGAACTCATCTTTTTGTGTGTAATACACTTGGATCATTTGGCTTCGGGCCCTCCGATAATTAGGAGGAGTTGTTCATGTATGTATTGGAGGGGGTATTAAAAGATTGAAAACTTGCCTTTGTTTACTTGTCACGTCGTTTAATTGTAACTGCTTCGCCTTTCAGTTCCAATAAACCCCCGCGAACTAACTCTTGGACTCGACGCCGTGCCTCATAGACACCAACACCTAGGATTTTACTGAGTTCTTCGAGGGTTCGCTGACCTGTTTCACGTACTAACATGTATATTCGGTACTTGGGATCTTTTTCGAGGGCTTTCTTCAACCGCTCAAGTTCGACTTCCAGATCAGTGACTCGCCGCTGCAGGACGGTTGTGTCCTGCACTGCTTCACGTTGTACAATACTCACAGTTCTGAGCTGTGACACTTCTTCCTGTGCATCTTGAGCAATATCTTTTTTCACGAGTATATCCTTTTGCAGAGCCAGTAGCTCTTCATCACGCTTTTTCACGACCTCGCGTAATTTCCCCATGCGTTCAGCCATGGCTTCCAGTTGAGTTAACAGATGCTCTTCTCTTTCTTTTGCAGTGTTTTCTGCTGTCTTAATGTCCTCTTCTAATTTCATATTCGTCTGTTCTGTTGATGATAATTTTGTGCTCATGTCTTTGAGCTGTTTGGATTTCTCCTTATCGCTGGCGATCATTTCATCGAGTTTCTCTTGCAATTGAGATATTTGTTCTTGGCGTTCAGCATTATCATTGTTCGCTTGGTCCAGTTGCTCACTCAGATCCTTAACCTGATCTGACAGAGCAATTTTCTTAGTATTAATCTCCTCAACTTGCTGAAGCAAATCAGCAACCTGTTGAGTAAGTTTCTGGTTTTCTTCACTGGCTTCTTCCCTCTCAGCTGCTACGAAAGTATCCTCAACTTCCTCTAGAGGACTTTCCTCTTCTTCGGTGCTTTCCTCAACTAGTTCCTCATCAGACCGTTCAATAATCACTTCATCTTCTTGGCTGACTGATTCTACTTCTATGGATTCATCATCGATTTCAAAATCCGCTTCTTCAGAAGACTCCTCCACGATTGTTTCAGAATCATCAATGGATGGCTCCTCAACTGTTTCCATTGCAGACTCCTTGGTTTGCTCTCCTGGTCTGCGGAATCTCCATTTCTTTTCAGAAGAATTACTTGGCTCCTCAGGTAACTCAGTGGGCATAAGAATTCCCCTATCAGTACTAGACTATCAAGAAGCGTATTCAAAAAACTTTGTGGCTAACACTTTGAGAAGAACGAAATCTCGCGTATCACAAAATACTCAATTTTCTGGTTCAATCACACTTCATAATCAAAACAATAGATTGGTGTTTGGAATTGACGGGTGAGCAAATGGACTTCTGCTTTGATCGTCTTCGGTGTCTCGCCTTGAAGACATCTTGCGATTAAATTAGCAACGATTGGCATCTGATCGGATTTCATTCCTCGACGAGTTATCTCCTGAGATCCTAAACGAACCCCGGCATCAGCAATGATATCAGCAGCCTCTAATCTGGCACACATTTTTTCACCTTGGTTGAAATTCTCGGTGTGTAACAAAACTTGATGGGATCTTGTATACCCCCAGGCTTCTCCAATAAGGGGAATTTGCCTTTCTGCTAGTTCTTTCGCTAACTGCTGTGAATTGTTTACAACCTGCTTTGCATAATCTTTGCCAAAGGCAAGGAGTTCTGTTAGGGCAATGCCAAGCGCTGCCACTCGATGGTGGTGATAATTATCAACTAAGACTGGATTTGGGCGCAAAGTAAAATCAATCTGTTCCGCGAGTTCAGCATTGTTTTTTACTAGCACAATTCCTCCCTGTGGACCGAAAAGGGTCTTATGTGTGCTCCCAAGCATAATCTGTGCGCCTTCTTGAAATGGGTTCTGAAATTGCCCGCCTGCGATTAACCCAAGAACATGGGAACCATCATAGACCAAGATAGTACCTACCTCTTGGCATATCTTTGCTAACTCAGATACCGGATGTGGCTTTAGAATAATACTCGCACCTAAAATGAGGATCTTTGGACGAATCTGTTCCACCTGTTGAATCGCCCCTTGAATATCCATCGAATAATTATCAGCAAGATAGGGGAGATAATGAACCTCTAACGGAAACCGAGCCTGAAGGTTTAGCGGATATCCACCATTATCAAAATGCGAAATGAGAATGGGATCATTAGGTCGACATATTCCCATGATTACGGCCATAAGTGAAAGGTGCCCTGATAGGGGCCGAACATTTGCATATTGTGCATGAAACAGTTTCTTTGCAGCATTGATGGCGAGTTTTTCCACTTCCACTGAATATTTCTGTCCACCATACCATGGCTCATCCCAAGCATAGCGATGGCCAAAATCTGATGCTAACATGGCTCGGACTTGTGGGCTTGTCAGATTCTCGGAGGGAATAAGGTTCAAGCAATGTTGCCGCCAGTCCTCATGTTTGCGCATACTTGAATGGATTTTTTCAGCAATTTCAGCACACATGATTAATCGACTCCAAAGCTGGTCATTGGGACTTCTGGTATTCCTTTCATTAGAATGTATGTGGTTGAACAAGCTTTTTCAACACTAACACCGGAAGGCTGACCTTAACTGCAGGCGATGATTTTGACCCAAAACCCTACTGCCGAAGAGACGCCGCTAAGTCAGCAACCAATCCAAGTGGCGACACTCTGGTCCTCTTGGCAAGTTGGCGCTAATCTCCTGTGGGCTTATACGGGTGCTCTCGCCGTTGATCTTGGTGCAACTGGAGTGCAACAAAGCACTGTAACTGGTGTTCAAACCCTCGGTAACGCCTCCATGCAGTGGGCTTGGGGGAGCCTAACTGATCGCTTTGGACGACGACCATTTCTATTCTTAGGGCTACTCGCCATTGGCATGACAGCAGCCCTGGTTCCGTTCGCTACGAATGCCTGGCACCTAATCCTACTCCTTTTGGTTCCGACCATCATTGGAAGCGCTGCTATCCCCGCTTGGAATGGTCTCCTCGGGGATCTTACCACAATAACTGGGCGAGGGCGATTTGTAGGAATCATAACAGCAATCGGAACAATAGCCTCAGCAGTTTCTCTAGTCACTGTAGGCTTCGTTGCTGTTTCTATTGGATTGACGGGCCTAGCCCAGTATCAAGTGCCTATGTATACTGCAGCTGTTTCGATGGCTATCGCCGTTATTTGTGTGTTAGTTCTCAGCGAAACCGTGCGACCTTCAAAACGTCGCTTATTTCAGATTCGAGATTCAATCAAACGCACACCACACTTCAGACGATTTTTAATTGTAAACACGCTCTTCTTTGCTGCAATGGGTGCCGCTTGGCCACTTTTCCCAATCATAACGCGAGGCATCCTAAATATCGATTTATTTTTCATCGCCTTTTTCACTGCGATTTTCAGTATCAGTTCAGGAATCGCCCAACTCAGTGGAGGTGTCCTTACTGATCGGTATGGTCGCAAACCCATTATCATTGTAAGTCGATCAGTCATCTTTCTTGCTCCTCTTTCTCATGCACTAGGCGCAATCACAGGCAATTTTTGGTTTCTTTTACCAAGTAATATCGCCGGTGGCTTTCTAACAGGATTATTCATCGTTAGTAGCACAGCATGGCTTCTTGATTCTGCTCCAAAGGTCTATCGTGGTACTGTCGTTGCGTTATTCAACTTCTTCACGGGACTCAGCGCTTTTTGTGCTGCCATGGTTTCTGGTCTCTTGCTAGATTACATGGTCTCGTTTCTTCCCTATGCAAGTGTTGTTATAGCGATGATGCTAACCATAGTCGTTATTCGAATCATTGTTTCTATGGGGTATCTCACCATTAATGAGACTCTTGTAAAAGTCCCCGCTCCAACGGTGCCACCAATTCCTGGACCTGAACGGGCTCCCTAAGGTTTGAAAGATGAATGGAGGGCCCGAACAACAGAAGTATAGAATTTTGCGGTTTGAGGAATGGATTCAAGGAGAACATGTTCATCGGAACCATGGATCCCATAC
This sequence comes from archaeon, assembly GCA_016550425.1. Next base: position 2,879 of record JABXGS010000214.1, on the reverse strand, counting down.
CCAATAGGACCAAAGTCGATAGCTTGAATGGGCCGGTCTGTAAAATGCCGCGTATCACTAGCCCCCCCTAATTCAATTGGGCTTGTCTTTTGACCCAATTCCTGTGCGACCTTTTGTGCAACTCGTACTAATTGGGAATTAGTGGCTGTATTCATGAAAGCTTTTCCTAATCGAACTTTCATTTGATAATCAATGCCAGCGAGCTTCTCTGCTAACACTGCGTTCAATGCTTTCCTTACTGCCTGGACATCGTTGGTCATTGCACGTCCATCAAAATAAACTTCCCAGCGATTTTCGCGTTCAAACAGCAAATTAGGACAAAATGTAATTCCATAATCACTGAGATTCGTAGTAAACTGCACTCGTGAAATTGGAAGTAACGCTTGAAGAAGCGTAGTAAGATTTTGATCAATCTTATAGTTTGCTTGGTTGGCGGAAGCTTGTGGGTTGATAACTTCGAGCTCAAACCAGTCTGGGACAACATTACTTTTGACATAACTGCCCGCTGTCGAGGTGACTCTCATGTGTGGATTTTGAAGTAGAAAATTCGATGCCGCAAGGAGGGCATGTCGGTCCACTCCGGGTATGAAGTAAGCTGAATGACGGGATGCTCGGCCAACGTAATCCGTAGTGAATCGGTGTGTTTCAACAGCTCCATCATACTGTAAAGGGTGTTGAGGAACACTAACTGAGACCGAGACAGTGTTCCGACGGCGAGTAACAATCTGCATACCCACCCCATCTGCAGTAATCAAATAATTCGGAAACAAGTGCTGTTTTTCGAGTTTTGAACGAACTGCAGTAGCTCCATTGGTGCCACCAATTTCCTCATCGCCCGTCATCGCAAAAGCAACGGTACCCTTAATTTTCTGATGAGGAATCTCCTCAGCTGAGAGGAGGAGTGCAGTCGTATTTCCCTTATCATCTGCGGTTCCTCGTCCATAGCCAAATCTGTCGCGCACGGTTAATTCAAAAGGGTCAGTCGTCCATCCGGGACCAATGGGCACCACATCAAAATGAGAAATAAGTAACGTAACGGGACGACCTTTTCCATAGATTCCTAAAACAGAGTAGAAGCCGTTCTTTTCAAGAATTATCGAATTGAAGCCAATCTCAGAGAGCTTTTCATGTAGGAATTCGGGGCACTCTCGAGTGGGACGCACCTCCTTCGCAGGATCATTGACTGTAGGTAATGAAATGAGTTTCTGTAAAATGCTCTGATACTCCATAAAGTGATCACTCCATTCTTAAGGGCGTGTAGTAGTTACTGTACATCCCTTCTTTTCTACAATAATTGTATGCTCTGCTTGAGCAATGGAATTTTCATCCCGAAGCCCTAAGAGAGCATAATTGTGAATGCACCCTTGGTCTCTAAGTTTGTTAAGTGTTTGAGTGATCTGACTTGGTTCTACGAATTTTGTCATCCACCGTGAGGCAAAGGGGAGTTGTACAAATTCAATCTTCATCTTACTGAAAAGCATCCGCAACTCAGCATCTTTGGGGTTGCGCCTTGGTGTAAAACCGTAAATGTGCCCGGGTTCTAGATTCTCAACGTAGGGGTTTCGGCTATAAGTAGAAAAAGGTTCAATTGCGACAACCATGTGTTCCTCTAATCTTGGGGACGCTACTCGACTAATTGAATGGGTTACGGCGGGTACTGAAATCCCTGCATGTAGATTAAATTGTTCTATACTATGGCCTGTTAAGTTCTCTATGGGTCGGGTGTTTGCCTTGCGCATCGCTTTGGAGATGGCTTGCGATAAGTGCCATATCCGTATTCCCGATCGAGCCGTTTCCAAAGCGGCTTGTAATCCGGCTTCAGCCCCAACAATAAGCTGTTGGAGCGCTTCATCATCTCCCACGAGCACGGTTCGAGCGTTATCCGCCACATACCCGTCGACATGTGCTCCTAAATCAATTTTCACAAGAGACTGTGTAGGTACCTCAGTCGTGTCCTCCAAACCTGGCGTGTAGTGGGCAGCATGATGATTGACTGAGATATTAATTGGAAAAGCTGGTTTTCCTCCTAATTCCAGAATTTTCTTCTCGCCTGCCTCAGCGATTGTGAGTAACGAAGATCCCACTTTCACGAGTTCACACGTGAATGCAAGGGCTTGGGAGGCAATTTTACCAGCCTCTAATAGCTTTTCACGGACTTTTTCATGTCTCTCCGTAGCAGCCATCTCTTTTCAATCCAACCAGACAAATTACCCAAGAAAAAGGGTGGGTACTAGTTAAAATCGGCTGTTGACTTTAATTTAGCTATTGCTCCATGTTTGACTTGGGCTCAAAAGAGTTAAGAATAGACTTTCCAATGGTTAGGAAGGTGGATGTAAGCCACTTACCTCGGGGGCTCCGAATTTGACGACATTAGCAGAGCTTCGCAAGTACTACTCTATGCTCAAAGATGTTAGCGCTAAATGCCAAACAATAATGGGCGGTCTTCCGTCAGAAATCGAGACCTCGTTAGAGGATACTGGGCGGGAGCTTGTAGCCCTTGAAGGCTTTGATAGAGACGCAAAAACAAGTTGGTCTCTTAGTCCCAAGAAACGCCGACTTGTAAAACAAATCGATCAGAGCATTCCTAAAGTTGATGAGGATTTATCACGTTCATTACGTCTTCATATCGAATTACTGAAATCTTACATGACTGAGCTTGAAGAATTGAAAGCTACAATCATGACTTTTGATATCAAACTAGGGCGCGACCTCAATAGCCTCTCCTTTCCCTCAACACAAGGGGGCTATGCAGTTGTGTTGCCCGTTCTCTCCCGGTTTGTATCAAATCTAGAAGGACTGTCTAAACAGCTTCGTGAAGCCTTGCAAAAACAAACAAATGATATGCTTGAACAAAATCGGGCATTGATTAAAACCTATGA
>JABXGS010000035.1 GCA_016550425.1 archaeon | reverse complement strand
GCTGAGCTTAGCCGCTACATCAGCGCCCTTACATCGACTCTCCATAATTTACCGCGCTTCAACCAGTTACTAACAGATATGAAGGTCTAAGTGGGGTAAAGGCGTTTTTTCAATTGGGCTTTCCCTGTTTCCACATTATAATCGATTAGATTAGCCCGAGAGAGATCACCCAAAGCTTTTCTAATGGCTGTGGCTTCATGTCCTGCAGTTTTTACAATTTCTTCACGCGTCATTTCCTTCTTGCGTCCATGAAGTAAAAACAGGGTCTTGGCATGTGGTTGGGCATAAAAGACATCTTCAAGCAAAGCGATGTAAAGAGCTAATAACTCTTGGACTGGAATCGACGCTTCGTGTTCAGCGACAAGCTCTTTATATGTATCAGACATTTTTTCTAATTGACTCTTAATCGCATTAAGCTCCGATTCCATCGCACGATTTTTTACCATAAGATCGGTTGTTTGATCAGCCGATTCTTTTAACTCTGCGATAGTCCGTTCGAGGCGTTCGATTGTTGCGTCTTTCGTTTGTAACTCTTGAGTTAATTCTTCAAACCGGGTCTGGGAGGTTAGGTTGAATTCACGCTGTTCTAAAAGCTCCCTATTCATGTCTTTGACAATCTTTTGGATGCGTTTTGTTGCTTTTGCCACTTCATCGGTGTAATCTTTTTCATTAGACTTCTTTGTTGCCATATTACTCACCCTGTATTTTCCATATAGAATTGTGGGGCGTTCCTCTATTTATGATTAGGGTCTCTCTCCTTGTTTTTCCCTTGATTTGCGAGGAGCTATCCGATTCAATTGAGGGGGCGGTGGTGGCGCTACAATTGACTCTTGAGCGAAATCAAAAATCGTATTAGCTTCGCCTTTATACTCGACCGTTAGTTTTTGTGATGCATCTACTGTTCCAATCCGTACAGCTGTCAATCCATGTTTTCTAAAAGTGGCTATCACCTCCTTGGATTTCTCTGGGATAGTAGAGACCACAAAGCCTGTTGAAATATACATTTTCAGCCAAGTAATTAGATCAAGCCCATTTGGAATTGGGATTGTTGCCAGGTCAATCAATGCTCCCTTTTGCCCATATTCAAGCATTAACAGTGTAGTTCCGATGATTCCACCATTACTCAAATCCTTAGACGCTGAAAGCATTCGTCTTTCAGCAAGAACTCGCATCGCCTCATAGCGTCTCAGAACCTCTTCTGAGGTCTTAATAGATGTTGTATCCCATCCAAATTCATAATTCGGGGAAATCCGTCCGTTTAAATCTACAGCTAAAATTAACTCATCACCGGTCTGTGCTCCACCCGCACTAATGTATGACTCACGGGCCACTGTTCCGCAAATCGAGGCACTAACTCCGTTAACAGGAGCGAAGGGGGTAGTGTGACCGCGAACGACCTCAACTTTGAATTTCTGACCCGCTGTACAGATTCCCTCCATAAACTTGACTCCCGCTTCCATCTTGGTGAAGGCAATATTCACCATAGCAACAATCGGTCGGCCTCCAGCCGCATAGATATCGTTGACATTGACTAAGATCGACGAATACCCTGCGGCATATGGTTTCGATTCAGCTAATTCGGGGATGACCGCATCAGTTGAAAGTAAAATAAGGTTATTTCCTCCCAAATCAATAGCAGCCGAATCTTCGCCAATTGATGAAAGAACATGTGGGCATTTGAAGCCTTCTTTCCGCAGAATTTTTACTAGTTGGCCAATGGGTTGTTTACGGCGTAATCCCCAATAGTCTTTTACCTCAGATATGATGGATGTGAGTGTTTCGGGCATCGGAATTCAGACACCTCTAAGGGAATCGAGTATCTGAACTTCGAAAAAAGTTGTGGTTTAAAAGGATTTGAGCAGAAATTTCAGTTGGAATGATAATGGTTTTAACTAGTGATGGAAAATCCATCAATTAGTAAGCTGGGTGTTGTGACAAATAATGAGGTAATTTCAATATCATTGCCGACACCTCGAAGTTGTTTTAGCCCTTGATAGAAATTCCCTGCAATTGACACCGGTTCGAGGGGGTGTTTCTTTTCACCATCTTCAATGAGAAATACAGAATTCGCTACCACTGAGAATTCACCAGTTGCAACTGAGCTATGGAATATTCCAATAGGAATATCTGTGATCAATATTCCTTGGCCATCAATTGATGCTATGAGCTCTTCAAGGGTTTTATTCCCAGGAGTAACTTCTAAGTTTTTGCTAAAGATGCTGGGGGCTTCTTCATAGGGTAATCGCGACCCAAATGGTCCACCGGAACGAGCACAATTACCCGTTGAGTCTTTTCCAGCAATTCGACCATAATAGGAGTCGAAGAGATATCCTTTCAAAACACCTTGCTCGATGATGCTCGTTTTTCCTTGAGGGTGTCCCTCTGCATCAATGGCTTCAGTTGAGATGCCTAAGGGATCCTGTCCATCATCAATAAGGGTGAAACTGGGGTAGGCAATTTTTTCGCCAAGTCTATCACTTAGAGGAGATAATCCTTCAACTACAGCTTGTCCTTTTGCTGCTTGTTGAAGACTCGAGAGAATATAGCTGGATGCTGCCCAAGGTACCCAAAGCGTAGGTAGATTTGTCGTTCGATTGAATTTTTTGGTTCCAAGTAAGTTAATCGCTTTCGTTGCTGCTTTTTTTCCAATTCCGGTAACATCAAGGGCTTTTTCACGGGTAACTAACTCTTCAGACGCTGTCTTTCGCTGATCTCCGTCAATTGCCATTGCATATGCACTGCAAGCATTATACGCGGAGCAAGATGCCTGTTGTACTCCCAAAGTGTTACCAATGGCGAATCCACCCCATGTCCTTTCACACGCAACAGCCGCAAGAACACGCCCATTTACACTAGTCATGTCTCCGATGAGTTCAAGTGACATCTTTACTAAATCATCGGTGGATAGTTCTAAAATTTCATGAGAGAATTTCCCTTCTTTACCTGGTGGTTTGGGTTCACAGAAACCTTTGAAGCGGGTGTCCCTTTCTGAGGTTGCTTTCAAACTCGCTAAAGCGGCATTAACGCTCCTTTGAATCTGTGACGGAGTGATTCCACTCGAAGAAGAGAAACTAACACGCTGATCTTTAGCCACCCGGACTGCATTTCCCGCTACTATTCCATCTGTCGCTTCAACAACGCCTTGTTTGATTTCTACATTAGATTCACTACGGTAATACAAAAAAAGTTCAAAATTGGCTGCGCTATCTTGAGATTGGGCAAATTTCAAACCAGAATCTATCTCAGCGAGTAGGTTGTTCTTTATCTGTTCATACTCCATCAGATTACATCTCCGGGCCTACGCTTTTCCTCCGAAGGTCACATCCTCTATGAGCAGTTTTGGTCCACCAAGACCTGTGGGTAATGGATGTTGTCCGCTTTTTCCGCATCCGCCGAAATATGTTCCCCACAAGTCAAGGTCGCGAGTAGCTCCAACAATCCGTTGAAGGAGTTGAAGAATATTACCTGAAAGCGCTACCTCTCGAATGGGATGTTGGATCTGTCCATTTTCCACCCAATACCCTCGATTCGCTTTGAAAAGAAAACTCCCGTCTCCTTCTACTTGTCCACCAGCTGTTTGAATCGCATAAACACCTGTACCCAATTCTTCAAGCGCTTCTTCTTCTGTCAAATCGCCTGAAGTAAAAAAGGTGTTTGTCATTCGGGGAATAGGCATGAAACCAAAATGAATTGCTCTGCAGTTGCTTGTGACTTCTTGTTCTAATTGGTGGGCGGTTCCCCGGTTATGGAGAAAATGCTTCAACACACCTTTATCAAGAATAGTGGTCATGCTGGCTGGAATTCCTTGGTCATCATAGGGAAGCCACAATCCCCCGATTTTATCGATATCTGGAATTCCTCCATCAATTATGGTGGCATGTTCTGTACCGAGAGTAGTCCCAATTTTTCCTGCCAGTGGAGAAACACCAATCGTGACGAAATCCGCTTCACTAAGATGACCAAAACTCTCATGTGCTAATACTCCAGCTAAAGCGTTATCAATTAGAGTCGGAAACTTACCTGCAGGACAGGCTTTTGCCTTAAGCTGCTCTGTCGCCATTGTCCCTGCGGTTTCACCAATCTCTTCAGGTGTGGAACCTTTCTGGTTATAGGCTTCAAGACCTAGACTGCCGGCTTTTCGTTCTGAAGCAAATACCATGTCACCAGTACTGGTTTTCGAAGTAACTCTGCAGGTCAAATCAACGACGAAAAACTCCCAATCGATATTCGATGCCTCACTATTTGTGAAAATCTTTTGTCCATATAGTTCTCCGTAGGCTCCTGTGATGTTTTCCATTTCTTTCCCGTATACAGAAGCAGTATCTACCATCCGGTTGATAAGATCCATTTTATATTCCTGTGCTTTGGTTTCAGGATGGATTTTCACGGAGAGGGTATCTGAAGGTCTGCTTTTCACTCCTGGTCTTCGGTCAAATTCTAGTTTGAGGGAAGCCGCGGCGGATGCCGCTTTAGCCATCCGAAAGGCTCGTTTGACTGTTTCTTCAATATCCTCTGTTTCCTCACTGGCAGTGAAGGAATATCCGGGGGTTCCATGGAAGTAGCAGGTTATTCCAATTCCCGTTCGGGATTTTGAGAGGATATCTTTCCAAGTATCGTTACTTCGGGTTTTGATTCGTCTAAGTGTACGCAGGGTGAAATCATCGAAACGAGCTTCAACAAAGTCAGCGCCAAGTTTCTCACCGGTCAAGACTGCAGCCTGAAGTTTGTCGAGCATGGATTGTCCACTCCAACGATTGAGTCTTGCTCAGGGCTAGCAAATTTATAATATATAAGCCGACCTCACCAACCGCGTTTGATATCTTCAGGCAACTGAAGGAGTTAGTGAATTTAGAATGGAGTTTGGAGTGCAAATCGAGCCACAGTTAGGTTACACCTTTGAAGAAGTTTCCTCAATATCTGATGTTGCTTTACAAAATGGATTTGGCACAATTTGGTTTTCGGATCATTTCATGTTGGATAAAGTATCCACTGATCGAGTGCTCTTAGACCCATGGTTACTTATGACAGCTTTAACTCAGCAAAACCCCACGATCCGGGTTGGGAGTATGGTGTTTTGTCAGAGTTACCGCAATCCCGCTCTAACCGCTAAGATGGCGACATCATTAGATTTCTTGTCAAAGGGGCGGTTAGAGTTTGGTATAGGGGCAGGATGGAAAGAAATTGAATACCAGGCTTACGGATATCCTTTCCCTACTCCAAAAGTTCGGATTCAACAAATGACTGAAGCGATCCAAATTATTCGAGGGATTTGGGAGAATGAGCGGTTCACCTTCAAAGGAGAATATTATCAGGTTGAGGATGTCAT
>JABXGS010000213.1 GCA_016550425.1 archaeon | reverse complement strand
CGCTTCTTTCGACCTGAGCGCTTCGGTGCAATTAATCCTACCTTTTGACCTGGAGGTGCGGTTCGTGATACTGAACTAGGACCGCCAGGACGTTGTTTGTTGCCACCGCCATGTGGGTGGCTAACGGCGTTCATTGCAACACCACGGACCTTGGGGTAGGTCAGACCCTTAGCATAGCGGTGTTTGTGTTTACTACCGGCTTTTAGAAATGGTTTTTCGGGTCTTCCTCCACCCGAAACTACGCCTATGGTTGCTCGAGCAGTGGAACTGAAGGCGCGGGTTTTGCCGGAGGGTAAGCGAATAGAGGTTTTTCCCTTTGAATGGGTAACAATGGTGGCATAGGTGCCGCTGGAACGGACGAACTTTCCGCCATCACCTGGTTGGCTTTCTATATTGAAAACAGGTGTACCTTCAGGAATTTTCCCTAAAGGAAGAATATGTCCAGCACGGATGCCTGCTTTTGGTCCTATTCGTAGTTGCTGTCCGACAGCTGTGCCCTCTGGCACCAAAGATAAATGGGAATCACCAGTCTCGAGGCGGAGTGAAGCAATAGGTGCACCTCGCCCGGGATCATGGAGGAGTTCTTCAACTTCAGCTAATAGGTATCCGCGTTTATCCATGACAGCTAGTGGAGGGTATTTGACTGGTCCGCGTCTCCGGTGTGTTTTAGCGCGAAATGTAGATGAGCCACGCCCGCGACGTTGAACTAATATTCGTTTTCCCATTTTTGTTGCCTCCGATTAGAATAGACCCAATTTTACGGCCAGGTCAGCGGCGTTATATTCAGGAGAAAGCTTCACAAGGGCTTTTTTCTTTCCATCTGGGGTAATCATTGTGTTGACTTTGACCACTTTCACTTCATAAAGTAGCTCGATTGCTTCACGAATTTGACCTTTCGTTGCTCGCCGATTAACCATGAAGGTCAGCCGATTTTCTTTTTCGACGATTTCTGATGCCCGTTCAGTAATCATCATTCGGATTATTACATCATACGGATCCATTATTGACCACCTTCAGAGGGTTCTTTTGAAAGGGCTTCCATTGCCGATTTTGTCCAGATGGTGAGCCGACCAGGTTGTGTTCCCGGAGCTAGTATCTCCGCATTAAGCTTGGATACATAAATCACATTGACACCGGGAATATTACGGGCAGCCTTCCGTATACCACCATCTTCGGTTATCACGATTAAGGGGCCTACTGGTTTTCGATATTTTCGCCCGCGTCGTCTTGCATTTCCTCCGCGAACTTTGCGACCGTTTTTAACGCGAACAATGTCGTTCCAGATACCGAGTTTTTGTAAGACGTCTTGGACTTCCTCGGTAGACTGTAATTCTTGAAACTTGTCAACAATTACAATTGGAAATTGTTCAATTTCAAAACGGTGACCTCGCGATGAAACGATTTTCGAATTCGCTGTTGCCGCAATTGCCGATTGGATGGCTAAACGGCGCTCTTTTTTATTGATTCGTTCTATTGGGTTTTTAGCAGATTCTGGAGGATGAGTTCTTCGCCCACTAACAGTAAACGGAGCAAACGCAGCGTGTGATGCAGAACGGTATCCTTGCCCTTTTCTTCGAGGAACTCTCGCTCGCCCCTGTCCAGTCCCCCACGATTCAGCAGAGGTTCGTTTACCAGCCATGGGATCTACGCCATGTCGCTGATATCTAGCAGATTGTTGAGCTAAAACAGCCCGTTTTATCATGTCTTTGCGGAGAGGAGTTTCAAACACCGTAGGAATTGTGACTGTGCCCCTTGTTGAGCCCTCTAATGTATGAATCTTAACGGTCGTCAACTTCCTTCCTCCATCATTTCTTTGCTGTTGTACTGATATAGACAATTTCGGGCGGTTTCTCTGGTAAGGGCTTCGGTCGACTTGGTACTCGAAGACGTACTAGTCGTCGTGATGGTCCGGGAATGGAACCATCGATGAGAAGGAAGTCAGATTGGAGATTGCCATAGTGTGGAAATCCGCCTGCAGGTGTGATGTCGTCGCTCTTTTCTCCAATACGCAATAAGCGTTTATTATATTCTGTTCGTTGATGGAACCCCATCTGTCCTCCACGTGCAACTGTATACATAATACGATTCGGGTGCCAAGGACCGAGTGTTCCTACTGCACGAACGCGCTTGCGTGATTTATGTGGGAGTTTTGACACACCGAAGCGTTTGATAACACCTTGAAAACCCTTGCCCTTGGTGACTGCGACAACATCCAGAAATTGGCCTGGTTGAAAGATGTCTCGCACACGTAGTTCTTGCCCGAGGAGCCCTTTGGCATGTTCAAACTGATCTTTTATGGATCCACCGAAAATCCCGCACTCAATTATTTCAGGCGTTTTCTTTCCAATTCCCGCTTGTTTCGGTTGAGTCAAAAGACTAACTCGAAATTCCTTAATGTCATCTAAGGATTTACTTAATTTACCCATAGATGCTTTCGAATCATAATCTTTCGGCCAGGGCAAAACTCGTCGAATATCACGTGGAAGATTTTCTATCCATGTTTCACCTAAAACTTTCAATTCTCCGCCGTTTTGACCATGTGCGCGAATTGATGCAACCAACATTGGGGGTGTATCTATTATGGTCACGGCCCGACTGACTTCTCGGCCAAACCATGGACTATTTGGTTTGTCATCGATGAGAATCACATGCGTCATACCGACTTTGTAGCCAGCGAACCCCAGAATATGGGGTTCTGTTGCTTGTTCAGGCCAATGACGAATCCGTCCACTAACCCGACGCACCCGTTTGCGCGGACGATAGGAAAGGCTACCATGTCTTGGGGAGCTTTGTTTTCGGTGACCCATGGATTACACTTCCAAGGGAAGCGTTTTCTGGGGAGGCAGGTATAGTGAGTAATAAGATGTGCCTCCACCAGCTCAACGGCTCGGAAGCGGATGGAGCGATTTAAGTCTTTCGTACTCCTAAACTCCAAGAATGGAAACATCCACTTTACTAGGTCATTTTTCGTGCACCGTTATTCCTATAAACTACTATCTATATCCTACTCGAAGGAAAAAATCGCTAAAAATGTCTATGCCGGGATAGCCAAGTGGTTACGGCGCGGGCCTTGAGAGATGCCTTTAAGTATCATCCAAGGTAGCCTGTGACTTTTGGGTCGCAAGGGTTCGAATCCCTTTCCCGGCGCCATTCTTCGTTACCAACTCTCTATTTCTATTAAAGGCATTAACGAATACCCAATGTTAAAATGCAGAAACTCATTCATTTTTTTCAGTTTCACTTGGTGATAGTCTGTGTCATACGAATACTTCGACGAAATCACATCTGACCAGTTGTTCCGTGCATACGGATTTACCCTACCGGAGGTACTATGTAACGCAGCAAAGGCAATGTTCGGAGTTATGTATGACCTAAACGAGGTCAGGATTGAAACTGAAGTGACAGTCAGAGCAGAGGGTTCTACTGAAGAAAGCCTGCTCTATAATTGGTTGTCAAATTTATTACTCGAGTTCGAAGTTGAAGGAGTGTTTTTCGCCGATTTTTCTATTACCTCAATCGAAGAAACCGAGAAAGGGAAAATGCAGCTTGTAGGAATTGGAAAAGGAAGCTCAAAGATGCCGGAGCTTCGTACTCATGTTAAAGGTGTTACATTTCATCGCTTTGCTCTTGAAAGGGTTAATAACCGATACATAGCAACAGTTGTGGTAGATATTTGAAAGATAAAGAAGAGGTGATGCATTATGAAAGAAAAGTTGGTACAACAAGACGAGTTTCGATGGTGGCTTGATAAGACAGCCCGGCCTCGAATGAATGTCGGTGCGAAAATTATTGGTTCAAAGAAGATCATCAACACCTTAGAGGATGCAGCTATTGAGCAATTGACTAATGTTGCCACACTTCCAGGGGTTATTGAGCCCGTTCTGGCGATGCCTGATGCTCATTGGGGATACGGGCTTCCGATGGGAGCGGTTGGAGCCTTTGATGCTGAAGATGGGATAATTTCAGCGGGATGTACTGGATTTGACATAAATTGTGGCGTTCGATTAATCCGGACAAACTTAACACATGATGAGGTAAAACCCAAGTTACGACAGTTAGTTGATGAACTATTTAATCGGGTTCCTGCAGGTGTTGGATCAAAAGGTAAAATTCGGTTGAGTGAAAGGCAATTTAATGACGTTATACGACTTGGTGCACGATGGGCAGTAGAAAATGATCACGGTGTGGAAGCCGATTTAGTACATTGCGAGGAGGGCGGAGGAATGGAGGGAGCTGCTATTACAGCTCCACAAATTTCTGAAAAAGCGAGACGTCGTGGACGCCCCCAATTAGGAACTTTAGGCGCTGGAAACCATTATCTTGAAGTTCAAAGGATCGAAAAAATCTTTGATGAGACTTCGGCTCAAGTCTTCGGTCTTGAGAAGAATCAAGTTGTTGTTATGTTACATTGTGGCTCACGGGGTTTTGGTCATCAAGTTGCCACTGATTATCTAGAGCGGATGGAGGCTGCAGTTAAAAAATATAATATTTGGTTACCTGATCGACAGCTAGTTTGTGCTCCTGCTACCTCACAGGAAGGGCAGGACTATTATGCGGCAATGAAGGCAGCAGTGAATTTTGCGTTTTGTAACCGGCAAGTTATGACGCATTGGATTCGCGAAGGATTTGAAGCTGTTTTTAAGCGGGACTGGGATTCCATGGGTTTGAATTTGATTTATGATGTAACACATAACATCTGCAAGTTTGAGACCCATGTCTTAAATGGTTCGAAACGTGATTTGTATGTTCACCGGAAAGGTGCAACTCGTTCCTTTGGTCCAGGGCACCCAAAGATTCCACAAGACTATCGTTCAGTTGGTCAACCAGTATTAATTGGCGGTTCCATGGGTACGGCGTCTTATGTATTGGTTGGTACAGAACAAGCAATGAAAGAAACTTTTGGCTCCACATGTCATGGTGCAGGTCGGGCAATGTCACGAAGAGCAGCTATTCGAAAATACCATGGACGAGATGTAAAGCACGCTCTCGAATCTAAAGGCGAGGTGGTTCGGTCAATCAGTACAAAGATCCTAGCTGAAGAAGCGCCTAATGCATACAAGGATGTACATGTTGTGGTTGATTCAGTGCATGGTGCCGATATCTCACGAAAAGTGGCAAGCCAAATTCCCTTGGGTGTTGTGAAAGGCTAAGTATGGTAAACGAGAATGACAAAGAAGGAAGCGCCCCGAAGACTACTTTCCCTTGCCATTGCCATCCCCACTTCATTTATCGACGTTTATTCTAGCAAAGCACAAAAGACCCAGCAGATTGGACGAATTGCACGTGCAAGTGCCATTTTTCAAGTGGATGAAATTCTACTCTTTAAGGATAAAGAGAATCAGAAACAAGCCAAGAATCTCCGATTCATATCGCGCGTATTGGAGTATATTGAAACACCCCAATATCTCCGAAAACATCTCTTTGCTAAGTTACCTGAACTCCAATATGTGGGGTTGCTTCCTCCATTACGCACCCCTCATCACCCTCTGGTTAAGAAAGCATCCCAGCTCAAACAAGGTGAAATGCGAGAAGGAGTAGTATTCCAACATAGAGGAAAACTCATGGTTGACGTTGGTGTAGAATCACCTCTCCCATTGGTAAAATCCAACCTTACTAAATTTCCAAAACGTATTACAGTTCAAATTACACGAACTAAAACAGGTAACTTAATTGCAACTCAGTCTTCTCCTCCTCGATTCCAACAGTATTGGGGCTTTAACGTTCGATGTTTAGATCTACCTTTAGGCAAGTTTTTGCAAGAAAACCATGAGTACAAATATGTTATTGCAACAAGTCGGAAAGGCAAACCCGTAGAAGAGCTTTCTAGAGAAATCGGAGTTAAATGGCAGAACCATAAGCGGCTTCTTTTGATTTTTGGGAGTTATGATGAGGGTCTTTCTGAGATTCTTCAACGGGAACAGATCGATGTAGCTAAAGTCGTTGATTGTTCTGTTAACTTGGTCAGGAATCAAGGTACTGCAACAATTCGAACAGAAGAAGCAGTTCAAATAGGCCTTACCGTGTTTCGATACCTTGAAAGTACGTACGTGTAGGTAATCAAAATTACTCGTAATTACGATTTTCTGGTTCTATTCTGTCTTGAACTTCGCTGGTGGCAACAAGAAGTTCATAGGAATTTGTCCCTTTGAAATACCCCTCTTGAGTGACCTGAATAGTGATGGTGTGGTACCCTGAAGAGACATCAGGGATTTGAATTTGGACTTCAGTGGGGCTGGATTCGAGTTTTTGGGCGTAAATGTTGAGTTTGTCGAAAAACGCTTCTATCAATGCTCCCTTCGGAGGCGCGTTTCTTGGAAAGCCCACAACGACGGTAAGTTTTAGTTCTTCGCCAGGTTCAGCACCTGCTAGCTTTGGACCCAGTATCTTTACATCAATGCGGTAGCTCCAATAAACATAGCTTGCTGGTAATAGAAAGACCAGGAAAAGAACAAGGTATACTAAGGCGCCTTGTAAAATTGCAATAATTAGATCCTCGCGAACAATTATACTAGGAGCTATGAAGGGTAGAATAATGATTGCTACTGCTACATAGACTATGAGGCTGCCACAAAGGACAATTGTTAGAGTGGAACGAGGATTACGATCAGTCACAACCACAAGGAGGCGGTCTTGTGCTAAATAGCGTTTCGATTAGGGATATGTTGTTAATCAAGAATTAGCTAGTAGTCATAAGCCTTGTTTTTACAATTTCAGAAGTGTGAAACATTATTTCAAAGTGATTTCGATAAAAACTTCATCTGGTACTCGGATGCGCATGATTTGACGCATGGTGCGTTCGTCTGCGTCTAAATCAATAAGTCGTTTGTGGATGCGCATTTGCCAATGATCCCAAGTGGGTGTTCCTTCTCCACATGGGGATTTTCGAGTATGGACTTTGAGCGTCTTTGTGGGTAAGGGAATTGGACCTGACATGTGAACTCCAGTCCGAGAAACAATAGATTGGACTTGATTGCACACTTCGTTTAACTTGGGAATGTCCGTACTTGATAGTCGAATCCGAGCTTTTTGCGCCATTACTACTACACCAAAGAGACTTTGGGATTCAACCCGAATGTTTGCTTCCTTTTAACTGTTTTTGCATATCCACAGTGTTTCCACTCAAAAAAAGTTGAAAAAAAGAGAAAGAGGGAGAAGATTTGCGAATATCAAAGAAACGCTATTCTACTTCTTCTCCTCGGTGATTTTACGAACGATGCCAACAGCGACTGTTCGACCGCTATCTCGGATTGCAAAGCGACCTAGCTGCTTCATATCGGCATAGGTTTCTAAGCATACAGGGGTAACTGGTCGTAGTTTGACAATTGCAGAGTCACCTTGCTTGATAAAGTCAGGCTTCTCTTGAACGGTTTCACCTGTTCGTGGGTCAATTTTTGCAAGGATTTCTGTGAAGGTCGTTGCCACCTGAGCTGTGTGAGCATGCATGACTGGCGTATAACCAGCAGCAATCGCACGGGGGTGGTAAATAACAATGATTTGACCTTCAAACTCTGAAACAACACGCGGTGGTTTATTGAGTGGTCCCATTACATCACCGCGTCGAATTTCGCCTTTCGCGATCCCACGGACGTTAAAACCGATATTGTCTCCAGGTTCTGCAGAATCTAGCCGTTCATGGTGCATTTCAATTGTTTTGATTTCACCTTCTTTGCCAGGAGGCATGAAGATGACTTTTTCACCGATTTTCATTTTTCCAGTTTCAACACGGCCCACAGGAACGGTGCCAACACCAGTAATGGTGTAGACATCCTGAACGGGTACCCGTAGAGGTTGGTCAACGGGTTTGGGTGGTAGGACAAACTCATCAATTGCTGCAAGCAATGAAGGGCCCTTGTACCAGTCCATCTCAGAACTGGCGTCAGTTAACAAATCACCAGTCCAAGCAGATACTGGAACAAAGTTGATTTTGCTGGTGTCAAATTGTGCACCTTTCAACAGTTCAGTGACCTCAGCCTTGATCTCTTCGTATCGGTCCTTAGACCATTTTGGCGTTGAGTCATCCATTTTGTTGATGGCAACGACAAGCTGCTCGATGCCCAGAGTTCGTGCGAGGAAAGCGTGCTCGCGCGTCTGACCACCAGCACCCACGCCAGCTTCAAACTCACCCTTACGCGCTGAAACTACTAGAATTGCAGCATCAGCTTGACTGGCTCCGGTAATCATGTTTTTGATGAAGTCAGCGTGACCCGGAGCGTCAATGATCGTGAAGTAGTGTTTCTGAGTCTCAAAGCGTCGGAACGCAAGGTCAATGGTCAGTCCACGTTCCCGTTCTTCTTTGAGACGATCCATCACGTAAGCGAACTTGAAGGATCCTCGATCCATCTCTTCGGCCAGCTTCTCGAGCTTTGCCATCTCTTGTTTTGATAGAGCCCCTGTTTTGTAGAGCATGTGCCCCATCAATGTGGACTTGCCGTGATCGACATGGCCGATTATGATGAGGTTAATGTGGGGTTTCTTTTCGGACATTGTTTGTTCAACTCGTTTGTACTAACTTAAGCTGGCATAAAATATGCAAGTGATGGCACTTCAAGTGGGGCGTATAAAACTCTTTTGGCGTTGTCGGTTCTGAGAAGGTTACAAGAGGCGTGTAGGCAAGGTGTGGCATAATGAAGGCGGAACTTGGTTAAGGGGATTTTACCTAGCCGAAAGCGCCATTCGTTCTTTTTCTTCCCTTCGTCGAACGGCGTTACTGCGTGAATCGGCGTTTGCAGCAGCGATAAGTTCATCGGCGATTATCTCTTCAATAGCTTCGATAGTGCTGAAGCTTCTGCGCCATATGCTTTCGGAGATAAACCGGAGGGCGAGGTCAATGCGGCGGAGGGGGGCTACATCGCAAGCGGTGTGGTAGCTGATTCCTCCATAAGAGATACGAGTCGTTTCTTCGCGAGGGGCGGCGTTTTCGATGGCTTGGATGAGGATTTGTAAGGGGTTTTGGTTTGCACGAAGATGGATGATTTCGAAAGCTGATCGGACGATGCGGATTGCTGTTGATTTCTTGCCAGCAATTAGACCGGATTGTCGAGCACTTTGGCTTCGGCGATTTGCCCAGCCTGGTGTCATGAGTCGGTTGATAAATCGTTCTACGATTGGGACTTGGCGCTTGCCAAATCGACGGTGTTCATGACGGCCAAAGGTGTGAGGAATGATTACTGGCTTAAGGCTGATGTATTTCGCAAGGCCTTGATCACGGATCTCGATATCTTTAGTACTCCAACGACCAAATACCTTGATTTCTGTCATCGTTGTGGTTTCAGAGGGAGAATCTGCAGACATTATTGACACCTTGGGCTAGCGTTGTGGTTTTTCGACTTTGCCGATTATCATAGCTTCTAAGGAAGCGCCATTACATTTCACGACTTTCCAACGAACACCCGGAAGGTCACCAAATGCTCTTCCTCGTGAGCCACCTATTCCTTCCACAATGACTTCGTCATGTTCATCGACATAAGTGAGCGCACCATCTCCTGGGAGAAAAGCAGTTATTTGTCGACCATTACGAATCAGTTGTACACGAACGCACTTCCGAATAGCAGAGTTGGGTTGTTTTGATTCGATACCCACCTTTTCTAGTACGATAGCCCGTGCTTGTGGGCTTCCCTCAAGTGGGTCGGCTTTTACGTCTAAACGAAGCATCCGTCGTTTGTAGTATCGGTCTTTCCAGCGGAGTTTTTTACGCTTCTTTTTTAGCGTTCGGCCAGCAAATTCTCCAGATGGGGATTTTGATCCAGGCAATCTCACTTAACCTCGTGATTATTCAAGGTGCTGCGATTCCGTAAAGGAGCTTAAAACTTTTGTCATCTGTCCGGTGATACAGTCTTTATTGAGAAGGTTCAGCTGTGGGTTCAGCAATAATAATTGCGTCTATTCCATGGTGTCTCTTTGCGAGAAGACGCGCGCGTTCGATGTTACGCCCATTACGTCCAATCACTCGACCTCGATTTTCACTGTTCACGGTAACGACAGCGACTCTGCGTCCCTTGGACTGTTCTTGGACATTAACAGTGGTGACCTTCGCAGGTGCTAGTGCGTTTCGTACGAAGACTTCAGGAGTGTCTGCATCTTCGACGACATCGATGTCTCGTTTAAGCATTGTACGAGCCCGTTTTATCGTCATACCACGACGACCGATGGCTAATCCAAGATGACCTGGACTGACAACGAAAATTATACGTTCACCATCTTGATCGACGACACAGTCTTTGACTTCAGCACCAGTGATGTCGCCAAAGAGGGCCATCAGCTTGATTTCTTCCATATTTAGTTTGATATCAGAGGTCGTCACTTCTTCCTCGCCCCAGTTAGAGCAGTAATATCTGCATCCCCTGGTTCTAAGACTGCCAAAGCCGCCACCATATGAGGGCGTCCACATATTTGGCCAAGGTCCCAACTGTTGCTTCGATATTGATGAATTGGTATTTGGTTTGTTGTGGCTAGGGTATTGATTTCAGCTGTGACATCGTTTGGTGCATTTGCTGCAAGAATTACTACCCGTGGCGATCCAGTTCGAAGTAAGTGGATTGTCCGGTTTGCACCAAACACCGTTTTTCCTGATTTAACAGCCAATCGAATCGCAGTTTCAGCATCCATTAAGAATCACTTTTTCCTATCAAATTTTCACTCGCAATGCATCTTGCAACTAAGTGTGCAATGTGCCCTCGCATATAAGGGCTGCGGAAGATAATTGCGGCTCTGCGAGAATTTCAACGCTTCCTTTTAAGTTCTATGCACACCCCGCTATAATTTCCAAAATTGAATGGCTCATTTCTTTTTAGTGGCCTTTGGAGGGTTCATGAATAGATCAATTGCCCCGGTTCCTAAGGGAATTGATTGTCCGATAATGACGTTCTCAGTAATTCCTAGAAGGCGATCCTCTTCACCTAGAATACTAGCCTGAATGAGGTGGCGTACCGTGACTTCGAAGGCTGCACGAGCCAAGACGCTGGATTGTTCGCCACTAATTCCATGGCGCCCAATTTGGCGAATTTCGCCTGTGGCTGTCATAAGATCTGCTACAAGCATGATGTGGCGAATGTCAACATCAAGACCTTGTTCGTCGAGAACATCTTTTGCCTCATTGATAATGACTTGGCGTGCTGCTTCGATTCCAAGAGTTTCTGCGATTTCGTGGATGTGATTTGAGACTGTTCGGGTTGTGTCAACGCCTTTGGTGCGCAGGACACCTTTGAGGTTCGTGCCTTCAGTGTAAAGAACCCATTCAGTTCCTTCCTTTTTGATTAGAACCCGTTTAATACCGTCTTGACCCTTAATGAGTCCGTTGCGGACTTTTTCAAAGGTTTTTTGGAGTTTTGCCATGTGCATGGCTTCTTCGCCTTCACGTAATTCAGGGGCGACAATGATTCGGTTTCCGTCTTGAGCCACTTCCCCGAGATTAGGTCGAGTGTTATCGAGTCTTTCGGCAATCTGCTCAGCTGTTGTTCCTTTATCTTCTAGCAGGTTGGGGTCCAGAGTGACAACGACACCACCCTCAGCAAGATCGATTTCAACTGTTTCAGCTACGCGTTCAACACGAGTTTGTTCGATTTGCTGTGCGATATGCCGTGCCTGTTTTTCTTTCTGTCGGTGTTCTTCATCAAGGTAAACATTCATTGTTGGGGTTGAGGGATTTCGACGGGCATCAACGATTTCAATGAGGCGTGGAAGTCCGAGAGTGACGTTAAATTCTGCGACGCCAGCAAAGTGGAATGTTTTGAGTGTCATTTGGGTTCCTGGTTCACCAATCGATTGAGCCGCAACAGCACCCACAGCTTCACCGGGTTGAACCAGTGAATCAGTATAGGCAACTTCAACATGTTTGATGATTTTGTTCAGCTGTGCAGGAGTGATTTTTTGTTCTACTAATCGATCACGTAATCTTTGAATAACGAGAGGAGGAATAAGGCCGCGTTTTCGGAGTTGACCGAGTTTGGTATCAATTGCTTTGGTGGTAACAACTTTGGATTTACTCATTCTGTATCACTTCTCCTCACT
>JABXGS010000212.1 GCA_016550425.1 archaeon | reverse complement strand
GGGCGATTTGACTCGCCATTTGGGATTGGAAGTCTTTTTCTCCAGCCACAAATTGGTAAAGGTCGAAGGCTGTGGGTTCTGATTCTTTCGAACGACGCCAGAACTGATTCACACTTTGGGTGGCTAGAGACAGATTCCCTTCTGCTTCCTGTAATAAAGAAGTAATCTGGGCGTTTGTAGCCCGGATATATTCGTTCCGCCACTCTGTGAATGTCTTAGGGATATCATGGGTGATTTTCGTTAAATGGCGTTCACTTTGAACAACCATTTGATCCAATAGTGGAGAAAATTCCTGGCTTCGGATTTGGTCGAGAATATCAGGAACTTCCGCTAGCTGAGCATCTAATTCTCGTGCTTGCAAACTGACCTTTTTTACTGAATCTTCGAGTCCATCGGCAAATTGCTGTTGGAAGGTATAGGTAAGTTCTGCTAACCGATCTGCAAGGTTAGTAGAAGCTTTTTGATTGCGTTGAATCACTTCGCTAAAGGCTATGTTCAAGGCATTTTGGACCCATGCAGCAAGTTGTTCACGGAGCTTCTCAAATTCTTGATGTGCCGCCTTAGCTACTTCTTCAAATCGTTCTTGGGCTTCTTGTAAGAGGTCTTGAATGGCTTCAGTTAACGAAACCTGGAAATTTGATTTCAGATGTTTGATCGCAGTCATAATATGGTCTTGAGCAAAATTCTCAATGACGCCTTTGAATGCTCCCAACCGATATTTCGTTTCCATAAGATCCCCAAGGGAAGCTTCGAGGATACTTATCTCCTGTTCGAAATCAGCAAGGTGCTCTTCAACGATAGATGGGGTAACGTTCCAGAGCTCAACAAGTGTTTCACGGAATTCATCAAGTTCATGAAGTCGAAAGGATTGTTCCCGCATATCGGAGAGGGATATATTGACGATATCAAAAACGTCGTTTTTCAGTTTATTTAGCACATTGATGAAAGCGTCGATAGATTCGAAGTCGTTGAGTTGATTCCGCGTTTCCATCATTCGTTCATCGACTTCAGCGAGAAGTTGCGTTTGTAGGTTTGTGGCAAAGCTTTCAAAGGAGGGGGCGGTTTGGATAGCGTGAACTTTTCCACGAAACCTTTCAAAGGCTGTGTCAAGTGATTTATCGATGTTAGTTCGTAGGGTTTCAAGCTGATAGGGTAGAGTGTCCACCTCTTTCTTGACTTTTACATTGAGGCCTGGGATACCTGATTCAAGGCGGTTAGGAAAATCCGTTTGAAGCTGTCGAAGGAGAGCGCGGACCCGGGTGAGTGCCATTAGAACTGCTTCGATGGGAGCCACTGCCTCATAAGTTTCATCTGGATTTCTTCGGACTAATCCACAGGTCTGCAATTCTGAAAGGTACTGATCTGCTTTCTTTACCGATAAGCCATGCTGCTCTTCAATCTCGGCTTTAAGATAAGGACTCGGCTCAGCGGCTAATTCATAATATAAACTGACCGCAGCTGGAGAAATATGTAAAAGATCAGCTAGGGACGACTGTTTGTTTGGTTTAGACTCACGCTGTCCATTTGCCTCCATGGAATAACCCCGCAATGGTGTGAAGGAAGCCCTCACTGGTCTTCATCTCTGAGTAACTCCTAATTATTCCTTCCCCTCTTTGGTTTCCCTTATAAACGGAGCCTAAGTTTCTTCGTAGTGCGTTCAAAAGGGAAAAAAATAGGCAAGTTGAATTACCATTAGACATTTTAACACATCAATCTTGTTACCGAAGGAGCTTGTGTAACACTATAAATTACAAGTTTGAGTGAGAACGATGTCATCCGAATCAAAGTTTTCAAACTATCTTCTCAAAAAGTCGGATCTTCCCACTTTTGTAAATAAGTTGTCAAAGATTCTCACTATTTATGGTCCAGTGGCAACTCGTTCTCAATTCAAGTTTGATTGCATTACTGATGGCGACCAACTCCGACTCGATTATGACACGACGATTTTACCACCCAAGAAGTATTTCTATCCACCCAAACAGGAAACCCTTAAATTTACACGTCGCCCCAAGCTCGAGATTCATGATACCCTTCAAGATTCACCAGACCAAGATGAATGGAATGGGAAAAAGTTCTTGGTTTTTGGTGTACACTCCTGTGATTTAGCCGCTATCAGTTTTCATGACGCAATTCTGACTCAAATTTTTACAGATCCATATCGAACAAAACGCCGACAGGAGGGCATTATTTTTGGCCTGAGTTGTATAAAACCATGTCAAGATTCATTTTGCGTCTCTGCCGGATCTCTCACTTCAACAGATTGTGCTGATATAATGATTACACCATTCAGGCAATGGTATCACTTTGCAATCCAAACTGAATTGGGTCTAAAGCTCATTGAATATGCCAAAGAGCTCTTCTCAAAGTCCCAACCTGCCCAAGAAAAAGAGCTCACCAAAGTCCTAAAAGACCGTGAATCACACTTTCCGAATCCTATCAGTAATTTCGAGAAAATGCCCGACCAACTCGATGCCACATATGAAGGCGAGATGTGGACACGATATGGACGCCGGTGTTTTGGTTGTGGGTCCTGCACAATGGTCTGTCCCACCTGTTTTTGTTTCGACGTCCATGATGAGGTTGATCTCAACCTCAAGGATGGGGCCCGGATTCGAACCTGGGATTCCTGCCAGCTAGTCGATTTTGCCTTGGTTGCAGGGGGGCATAATTTCCGACCAACTTTACCATCAAGGGTGCGATTTCGAATCTATCATAAGTTCCGAACGGAACCAGACCAGATTAACCAAATTGGATGCGTTGGTTGTGGAAGATGCACTCGCACCTGTCCAGCTGATATTGATATGGTTGAATTATTATCTGATATTCAAAAAGGAGGAAACTAGATGCAAATTCCAAAACCCGCTAAATCAGCAGAAAATCCCTATCAATATAACTTGGCCGAGTTAATACAAACTGAAGATCAAACCCCAGATACCAAGTTGTATACCTTCAGGTACCTTAACACAAAACAACAAGAGGAATTTTCGTTCACCGCAGGTCAGTATATGCTACTATCGATCTTTGGGTTTGGTGAAGCCCCCTTTGGTGTCTGTTCATCTCCAAACAAAACTAACGATATTCAGTTAACAATCAGGAACGTAGGTCACCTGACAAATGCCTTAGATAAACTACCTGTTGGTTCACATGTGGGATTACGCGGACCATACGGTAATGGTTGGCCTATGGATGAGTTATTGGGCAAAGATGTCGTCCTTATCACGGGTGGAATGGGTCTTGTTCCATTGCGCCCTGTCATTTTAGAGATCCTTGAAAACCGAGACAATTTTGGAAAGTTACAGATACTTTATGGTGCCCGCTGTCCTGAAGAGCTATTGTATAAAGATGAACTCTACCTTTGGGAAAATCGACGAGATGTCGAATATGTTGCCACGGTTGATCGGGATGACGAACACTGCTGGGCGGGAAATATTGGAGTTGTAACCACACTCTTTGATAGGTTGACAATTTCTGCCAAGAACGCAATCGCCTGTATATGTGGTCCACCAATCATGTACCGATTTGTGATTCGAGATCTGCATAATTTGCACTTCTCAGATGAACAAATCTACCTCTCGTTAGAACGTCGAATGAAATGTGGGGTCGGTCACTGTAGCCATTGCATCGTCGGAACTAAATTTGTGTGCCAAGATGGTCCAGTCTTTCGATATGACGAGGCAAAGACACTACGAGGTGCCGTCTAAAGAAGGTGAAACCAGAGTGACAGAAAATACCGAGAAACCAGTAGTGGCGTTTTTTGGACTGACCTGCTGTGCAGGATGCCAGCTAGAAATTCTCAACCAAGAAGATCGATTACTCGATATTCTCGGCGCCATTAACTTAGTTCAGTTTCGGATGGGTAGCTCTGCCACACATCCAGGTCCTTATGATGTCTGCTTTATCGAAGGATCCGTGACCAATGAGGATGAACTAACCAAACTCAAGGAACTCCGCGAAAAGTCCAATGTGCTTGTAGCTATGGGTGCATGTGCGACAACAGGTGGCGTAAATGCCATGCGAAATGGTCGCAATATTGAGGAGTTAAAACAGAACGTCTATACAGATGCATCGCATGTAAAAACTCTACCCAATATTTTGCCCTTGAGAGAATATGTGAAAATCGATTACGAGCTGCAAGGCTGTCCAATAAATGGAGTCGAGTTTCTTGAAATGCTCAGCGCATTACTGACTGGTGGAAATCCACGGCAAAAGAATTATTCCGTTTGTGTTGAGTGTCGATTAAAAGAAAATGAATGTCTGATGAAGCAGGGGAAACTCTGTCTTGGTCCAATAACACGTGCAGGGTGTGGTGCCCTTTGTCCAAGTGTCAATTTTCCCTGTGAAGGATGTTGGGGTCCTGTACCGCAGGCCAACGTGGACTCAGAAATCGACATGTTTTCCGCAAAGGGAGCTAGCTTCGATACAGTGGTTCGGAAATTCCGAATGTTTAATGCGGCTTCTGAGGATTTTGTCAAAGAATTGCGAAAGAGGTTGAATATTGAATGGCTAAAGTAACATTTGAACTCAAGCACGTTGCTCGTGTCGAAGGACATGGCAATCTCTTTGTTGAGACTCAAAAGGGAAAAGCACCACGAATCGAAATGCAAATCACAGAAGGAACCCGCCTCTTTGAATCCTTTCTACGTGGCCACACCTATGATGAAGTCTCACATATCATGTCCAGGATCTGTGGTATATGCAGTCAATCCCACGCGGTTGCCGCCCTTCGAGGCGTTGAAGCCGCCATGCAAATCGAACCTTCCAAAGAAACCATAGCCCTTCGAAAACTCATGTTGATTGGAGATATGCTTGAAAGCCATGCACTACATATCAACTTCCTAGCTCTTCCTGACTACTTGGGAGCGCGAAACGTAGTAGAACTCCTTCCCAAATACCAGAATGAAGTTAGTCGCGCTTTGCAACTAAAGAAACTCGGGAACGATTTAATGGCATTAGTTGGTGGACGACATACACACGCCCTCTGTGCCGTTATTGGCGGATTCACCCAAGTCCCTACCAAGAACCAGCTAGACAGTATGCATCAACGATTACGCGCAGCGATTCCTGAAGCAAAAGCACAAATCGAATTGCTAGCATCATTTACGGAGCCACAGCTTATACACCAGAGCCAGTATCTGGCGCTAAAACACCCCAACGAATTTCCTCTTCATGATGGAACCCTTACAACGGATACAGGATTGGCAGTTCCTGAGGTTGATTACGCATCCCTTATCACCGAGTACAACGTTCCCTATGCACATGCAAAATTCAGTGAAATCCAAGGTAAACCGTACTTTGTTGGATCCTTACCTCGATTAAACATTGCAGCCAATCAGCTTCTCGATGAAGCTAAAGCAATGATACATCAAATCGGATTCAAAGTTCCTAGCTATGATACTTTCCATAATAATCTCGCACAAGCCATCGAATATCTACACTATATTGAATATGCAAGCAAGATTATTGACTCACTTTCTGATCGTCCATTGAAAGCAGAAACTGTCGATTATAAAGTTAGAACCGGTTCAAGTGCTGCAGCAGTTGAAGCACCACGGGGCCTATTGATTCATGAGTATTCCATCGATGAGAAAGGAAAAGTAATCGGTGCGAATGTCATCACCCCAACCGCGATGAATTATACTAATATCGAATCTGATGTCAAGGCTTTGTTACCTCAGCTAAAAGGGAAATCCTCCGAAGAGTCGGAATTGCAATTGAATATGCTCATTCGAGCCTATGACCCCTGTATATCGTGTTCCGTTCATTACATCCAAATTTAATAATCTCTAGCTAGCACTTCTTACAGCTAGCCCTTTTTCTGTTTCATTCGCTCATACCGGAGTGCAAGTATTTGCGCCGCCATGGTAAAAGGTTCACGAATAGGCGCAACAGGTGGCGCATAACAGGTTTCGAGATTAGCGACATCGCGAATAGTCATCTTCGCTGATATCGCGGTACTCAAAACGTTAGCCCGTTGATGGGCACAGGGACCGATGATTTGCCCAGCAAGTAAACGTCCTGTTTCCTTATTAGCCAATAGCTTGACAGTAACCTCTTCTTCACTTGGATAATATTCAGCTGTTCGACTTCCCTTGAATTTTCCAGCAAGAAAGGGAAGCCCTACTTTTTCTGCAACTATTCGAGTTGGTCCAACCGCAGCAATTTCTAAACCAAAGAGATGGGTGGTTCGGGCAAGTACAACACCCTCTAATTCTGCCTTTCCCCCAGCGGCATTAATTCCTGCGACTTCACCTTGACGTAAAGCGATGCTTCCCAATCCTGACACCACAGTTTGTCCAGTAACTAAATCGAGATGTTCAGCACAATCACCCGCGGCATAGATCTCAGGAAAGTTTGTTTGCATCGCCTTGTTTACAAGAATTCCACCTCTTCCTCCAAGTTGGATACCTGCTTCTTGAGCCAATTTGGTGTTTGCTCGAACGCCAGTTGCAACCACGATAATATCAGCAGGGATTTTCGCTTCAGTATTTGTTTCACGATCTGTGACAAGCACATGGCTCTTGGTGACTTTCTTCGCAGCTGTACCTAGTTTGACTGTTATCCCTTCTGCTTCCATCCTTTCTTTGACCAAAGCACCCATTTCGTCATCAATCATAGCAGGCAAAACTTGGGGAAGGAACTCGATAACAGTAATTTTTAGTCCCAAAGTGTGTAATGCTTCCGCTGTTTCAAGCCCAACGAGACCAGCACCAATTATCGCAGCCGTTTGTCCTGACTTGGCCACCGATTGAAGTTTCTTAGCGTCATTAAAGGTGTGAAGACGGTACACATGATGTGCATCTAGCCCATCAATAGGAGGCGTACTGACGTGAGCTCCAGTGGCCAACACCAAGGTATCAAATGATAATGAGTCACTGGATCCATCAGGGTTGGTTAGGGTTATGCTTTTCTTTTTCGGATCCAACTTTGATGCCTTGGTATTTAGTCGTAAATCAGCTCGAACCAAATTTCCAGTGTAGAAAGCTTCCGGATGGATGATAACATTCTCTGTGTGAGGAATCGCTCGATTAACAGTATAGGGAAGACCACAACGACTGTATTCAGGAAACGATTCATCTTGGAGAATCGTGATTGTAGCATCTCGGCTAGTCTTTCGTGCCATTAGGGTGGCAGCCGCTCCAGCTGTACCACATCCAATTACAATGATTTGTCGGGTCATAGGTGTTCATTTCCAAAGAATTGTATAACCTAACCATGGGGAAGACCTTAGCCAAAAAGATTATACTTTGCCCCTTCGATGTGTCAATTACGCGGCAAGTGTATCATCCAGCATGCGGGTCGGGTGGTAGCGTGGCGATTACAAAGGTTGCGGCATTCATTCAGGGTCCCTCCGAAGCCATGAAAGATGGTTTCTCATCAACACCCGAAGCAGATTTGGTCACAGCACTAATGTTCTTAAACAAGCAAATTCGAGATCCAACCACCTTTTCCTATTTTTCCCAAGTCTATTTACCCTTCTTTTTAGTCCATGCATTGCCTGGTCGCAGTTTGATTATTAGCGGTGTAGGCGAACCAACTATTTCAGTACGCCATTCATCGATACCCTCACTTGTTCAGATGCGAGCTGACCTCCGAAATGTAGAAAGAATTGAACTTGTCCCCAAGCTTTTAGGGGAATTTATTCAGACCTTTGAGACCCCAGCAACCGAGTTAATTGTGATCCGAAATGCCATGATGCCTACGATGATTGATCCGCTTCGTGTCCTAGTGGATGAAGGAATTCCTCCACCTGGAGATGAAGTCTGTTTACCATCGCGCCTATCATCGAAGGAAATTCATGATGTAGGGATTCTTTTCAGAAATGAAAGGGCACGCCTCGATGCGAATCTCTCCCAACTTAGCCAAGCAGAAAGACTGGTTGACGAGTTTGTTGAGGAGAACATTCGTCTTCTTGATGCCCGTCGGGACCGAATGTCCCATGGAGCCTCTCTTCGATGGGAAGCCCGGCAAGTTGAAAGTGAACCAAAACCTTCTTTTTTTGGTGACGAACCAACCGCCGAGTTGGATAAAGAAAAAGAACGGATTTCTAGTGAACTTGCGGAAGTAGTTAGTCGGTTGGCAAATACTCTGGGATTGTCTACAGAGCAATGTCGCCGTCTTGTAAGTTCGATCAAAGCAAAACCAACAGAAGTGGAATGGCATATCGCAAATGTAAAAACCCGATTAGTTGAGCTAGAAAATACTGCCAGTGTTTTTCAGCTTTCAATTCAGCAAGCTCTGACAGAATTGGATGAAAAAACCGAAGAATTACGAGAGGCTCGAACTCGATATCAATGGGATCAGGAACAGTCACGACTTGAACCTGACCAGTCATCAATTCCGCCTCCTTTTCCAAGTGGTACCTTGGTATATTCGGAATCTATGCCACCCGATGTGGCAGAGTCCGCACAGTTATCCGAGTTGAATATGATTCGTGAAGCGATAATCAAGTTACATGCTGCAGTCAAGGATTCCATACAGAATTTAAAAAATCGTGTTGAAAAGGAACACCGACGATTTGAAGCCATCAGCGCGCCAGCTGACACGCTGCAAGGGTACTTACCACTCATGCAGGTCGTAGTACCGATTTTTGTAGTTAAGATAGGACAAGGTGACGGTCAATATGGGGTGATTCCTCCCCTGAAGGTGGAAAGGGTAATGGGAGCTCAATCCAAGGTGCGCCTTTTTAACGAAGTCTTCGGAGAACAACTAATTCAGTTGATGCGAACAGAAATTCGATCTAACCGCGCCTTCCAACGTCAATTGGACGAGATTGCTATGCGAGCGAATTGGGTCAAACGACCTTTCAGTTCTGAACATCTCCAACGTGGGACACGGCAACTGGCTAATTATGCTTTGATGACGTATGAGATGCGAGAGCAACTTGCCTCCTTTTGGTCAAAAATACTGATGATGTGAAGAAGCTAGTTTTGTGTCCAACTGTCAAGGCTTTGCTGCCTCTGTCCCTGCTTAGCTTTGAGCAGACGATCTACGACATTGGAGACACGGGTTTCAGAAAAACCACGTTCATGGCAGAGGAAGGTGATTAAACCTTCCTTATCGATTGATTTCGTCGTAATATCGTAATCGTCGGTAATGGGGTGATCGAGGAAGATGCGTCGAATTTTATGATAGTTTGGTGGGAGTTGTTCGAGGATCTTGCTTGGTAGATTGTCAAGGCTGTTATTTTCCTTAATAAGTTTCAG
Source organism: archaeon (assembly GCA_016550425.1). Next base: position 4,950 of record JABXGS010000212.1, on the reverse strand, counting down.
GGCAGTCTTTGGACCGACTTGGGGAACACCTTCATTGAAATCCGTACCGATGAGAAGAGCCATATCTACGAGTTGTTCTCGATTTATCCTGTTATCAGCAAGGACTTTGTGCAAGTCGATGAGTTCGGGTTCAAGAGGTACACTAGTCCCTTTGCTAGGAAGTCGTTTTCGTCCTGTTAATGTCAGATAACGGAGGAGGCGAGGAGTTCCAAAGAGAAGGGTATCATAATCTCGACTAGCAGTAGCCCAAGCATCACCTCGTTGTACCATGTAAGCAGCTTGGGCTTCTCCTTCGCCTGGGGCTTGCACATAAGGGATACCTAAGTAGGTGAGAACTTTTTGGGCTTCTTCAGCCATTGGGCGAGTAAGACGCCCAGTTCCTACTGCCTTAGACCAAGCTGTCTTCATATCACCCTTTGCTACGGCTTCCTTATACTCCCGTTCGGCTCGCTTCCGTTGTTCCCGTCGCTTGGTTATCTCATCAGATTTCAAATCTGGGGGTTTTCCATCAAAAACGAAGATGAGCTTCATATCATATTCAGTAATCAGCCGTGTCGTTCGATATAAGAGGCCAACAAGATGAGAAGTAACTCGTCCTTCCCGATCTTTAAGTGGAATTCCATCGGGAGTTCGAATTAAAGCAAGAAATTGATGAAGCTGGTTGGCTGCATCGACGGCAAATGATCGACCTCGTAACTCTTCCAGTGTTAATATTTCAGGGGTTATGAGAGGCGCTAATTTTACACCCAACAGATATGGCCTCCAAGGTTAAACAACATTCCTTTACAGCTTCACTCCATAACCCATACACCATAAAGGTTACGCCAACCGTCCCGGTTTCATTTTTTTGCATTTAATACCCTGTATAGAAGATTAATCTCAGCTTTACTAAAAGATAAAAAAAGGAGAGGAACGACCAGTAAGCCAGTGGCTTTGGTCGTTTATGCTTTCTCTGATGGAGCAATGGCTCCACCAATCAGGACTAAGAGTCCTGGAACTCCATATGCGAGGAACAATCCAAAGATACCTGTGACAATGAGCCCCGTCTTGTGAGCGCTGGGGTCGTGTCGCCATCGGAACCAAAGGATGAAAAATATAATCGTGAAGATTGAAAAGACCACGAAGATGATTATCAAGGCTCCGAAACTTATAAGCCAAAGCAAGAAGTCACCCATGAAGAAGGGAAGAAATAGGACCGCTAAGGCTGCAATTGCTATAATCCCAATAAGCCAGAGGATTAATGCTAGCCAGGCACCTATGGATACGAGGGTTCTTGCTGTTCCTTCATCTGACATACTCATATACCTCCGATAACTTCTAAGAAACTCCATAGGATAGAGTTATGTCGGTTTTGATAAACCAGCCTTAAAGGCTTTTGCATTATAAGAAGAGAATAAATGACTTGAGACAGAAATTCACCCTAATGTGCAGAATTGTCTTAATTGATTCAATAGCTCTTATCAGAGTTTAGTTATAAAAAAATGAGAAAGCGACCTTAAGCCGTAGCGAAAGGTCGTTTCCTATGATGGATAGATTACGGCACCAATTAGGACGAGTAAGCCAGGTAGACCACCTGCGAGGAATAGGCCCAGGATACCGGTAACGATTAGGCCCATCTTGTGACCAGGGATGTCCTTGCGCCAAAGCCACCAAAGGATTGTCCAGATAAGTCCAAAGATACCAAAGACTAGATAGATTCCAGCACTCATAAGGATGAGGATCCCAAACAGGGGATCCGCCATGAATGGAAGGAGTGAGTATACATACCAGATACCAAGAGCTAAGAAGATGATGAAGAAGATTAGCTGGAGATAGGCGCCAATGTTGACTAACATTTGTGCTGTTCCTTCGTCTGCCATAACTCATATGCCTCCTAAAGTTTCTAATAAGATGGCTCCCATTAGGAGCTAACCGCAACTCTCTAAGCCGACTTAAAGGCTTTTGGCAAGAAAGAAAAAAGTAAATCGACAATTAGTTGAGTTTTTGCATTAATTTCACATTTGCCTTATTTCAGTAGAAAAGATAGGGAATAAATTCTGAAAATCAAAGAAACTCATCATATTCCAACTTGCGAGACTAAAACGAAAAATCTCCTTCTTCGAAGTGGCGAATATAGCTTTCAAGTTCTCGGGAGTTTCTCCGTCTTATTGCAGTTTCTTTTAGAACTTGAATCATTTGGGTTTTAAGAGCAGTCTTAAGCACAGAAATTTCTTGAATCCGCCGATTTGCCGCATAGCGATTCATGGTCACAGCACAAAGGTCTAATTTCTCGTTCGTAAAAAGGGGCGTGGTGTCGAGTATGGATGCACAGGCTGTAGCGATGTCTTCAATATAGGGAGAAACATGGCTCTCTTCGAAATCCACACCAACGAGTGAGTGTGGGGTAACTAGAAAATTGCGGATTCGAGCATCGCCTTTCCCTACTACTTGATCATTTCCACGGATAAAGGCGTCATGGTATTGAGCAAGCCAGGAACCTAAAAGGTGCCCATAAATTGGATCTGGAAAAAGGGTTATCAAATCACAGAGATTAGGAGCGTTAATATATTCCAACAAGAGGACGTCTGCTGTTGACCCAATGATTTTGGGAACTGGGACATGGTGTTTAGCAGCTTCATTGAGCATCGAAGTTTCGAGGGCAATTCCGGGGAGACGGTAGTATTTAGCAATGAGTTTTTCAGATATGTTTTGTGTGGTGGGTGAACCACTAACGAGGTACACTTCGTTCCGTCGACTTGGGAGTTTTTCGAAGCTATGTATCGTATAGTCTTCACCGAGGATGGCTTTGATCGAGTTGACGACTATTCGTGATAGCCGAGTTGAAGACATGATGTATTACCACGATGAACTTTGCTTTGTTGCTGAAAGGAAATTCGGTGTTTAATTCATTATGGTTTTAGGAGATAGTAGTTATTTGAACTATCGGTTACAATAATAGACATAGTCTAATTTGTCTCTGTAATATCTTGGAGACAATTCGAGTAATGAGTGTGAGTGCGTTCCATGTCTAGTAAAGAAGAAAGGCTTCTTAAAGCGCTTGAACCCAAGGCCAAAGTTTGGTTTGAGTTGAACGGTGAATTGATTCTGGGTCGTGGCGGTGCTGTGCTGCTACGAGGAATACAGGAGAAGGGTTCTATAAGTCAAGCGTTGAAAATGGTGCCTGAGGATGCTTTGGGAGAAATAAAATCGCCATCATATCGTTTTGCGTGGGGGTATCTTCAAAAGGTTGAGGAACGGCTTGGCGCACCGATTGTAGAGAAGCGGCGTGGACATCGCGAGGGTAAGGGAGGAACTGCACTGACGGAACTAGGAGTGCGTCTTTTAGAATTGTTCGAGGAATATGAACAAAAGCTGAAGCAAATATTGACTTCTTAGGGTATGTCGGAAGTTTTTTGTGGTGGCAATTCGAGAACAATACCAAGGAAACCTTCCTTTAGATGAGCGGGATTTCCTTTCCAGTGATATGGAGGTTGAGAAGTGAGCCCTGTTCCAGATGAAGAAAAACGCTTTGATGCAGTATATAAGCTCGTTACGCTTGGAGAAGCCGCAGTTGGAAAAACAAGTTTGGTTAATAAATACGTGACTGGAAAGTTTGAACGCGATTATCATCGAACCCTTGGCATTGATATCAGCACCTATGATGCGAAGATCGATCCGCATTTGTTCAAACTCCTGATTTGGGACTTAGCAGGACAGGATATCTTTCGAGATCTCCGAACCCGGTATTGCCAGGGAGCATCTGGTGGCATTTTGGTTTTTGATTTAACCCGTCCGCAGACCTTAGAATCGATTCCTCGATGGGTTGAAGCCTTTCGTGAAGCTGTGGGTCCAGAGCCGTTGCTAATTTTACTTGGAAATAAAGCAGACTTAGATACGGAGCGGAAAATTACACGTGGTCAAGGAGAGGGCATTGCCAAGAAGCTTGGATTATTTCAATATCATGAGACATCTGCGAAAACAGGGCACCTGGTGAGCACCTCCTTCAATACCTTAGCAACAATGATTTACCAGTCACATACTCAGAAAAGAGGTGCCCCTTAACTTCCATATTCACGAATCATGCTAAATCCAGTTTCACTGAGTTTTTCTTTGCGGGGTAACCAGAAATCCATATTCGGGGATAGACAGAACCGAAAGTTTATGACTGGGCTTTCAAGAGGGTTCATAGACTAAATGTGAATTAATCACATACGTATGAAGCTATTGTGTTCACTGAACCTGGATTAGATGCTTTGAGAGGTAAATCTAAATGAAGTATTTCAGAAGCCAACAGCTGAAACTGATTTCAGCCTTCTTCTTGTTTCTCGTTCTTGGATTATCCCTAATGGGGCCTCTTACTTGGGGCATCACCTCGAGTAAAGGGAAACCGGCCTCAACATCAGTGTCATCTCAACCTATGGCTTCACGTCTTGGTCTTGATGGTCCGGCTCCACCCGAGGCATCCTATTCTTCGAAACAAGTGACCGGTACTCGGAGCTTAATAGTGATATTAGTGGAATTTACTGATAAGTCGCACACATTTTCTTCAACACAAGTTCGATCGAATGCGATTTCAGGTTTGAACGACTATATCGATGAAGTGTCATACGGAAATCTTCAAGTTTCAGGTGACGCGACTGCGTGGCTACTTTTGCCAAATAATCGAGAATATTATGTAGATGGTACATCTTTTCCAAGTGATCCGAGATTTGAGTTAGTATCTGATTCGATTGCCTTGGCTGACCCAGTTGTTGATTTTAGTAATTATGATGGTGTAACAATTATTCATGCTGGGCAAGGCCAAGAACTGAGTCATGACTGGAAAGACTATTGGTCCAGTGAATGGTGGAACTTTAACATACTCACCGATGATGGTGTCTATATTCGCCGTGCTTCAGTCAGCCCTGAGGAAAGCACTATCGGGGATCCGTCCTTTGTGGGAGTACTTGCCCATGAATTTGGTCATGACTT
>JABXGS010000211.1 GCA_016550425.1 archaeon | reverse complement strand
GATATTCGATGCGTTCAATACCCAATTCTTCGCAGATGATTTTTGCACCCTGTTGGAGGGCAAGAAGTTCAGCGATTTGGGCGTTTCTTAGTGGTAGTTGAATCTTGGAGCCATCCCACAGATAGGTATCGCCCGTTTTATCGAGTCCTGAGCCATGACGGATAATTGGATTGAGGAATTGTGTGAGCATATCTCGAATTACACTACTTTGAACATAGCAGGGAACACCATAAGTGGGTCCTAAGGCTTGGAATTTACGAGTGAATGCAATATTGTGTTGTTGAATGAAATATGTGGCAGCGTCGGTGTGCTTTCCGTCTTCAAGGTCTGCCGCTCCTTGAATATAATCTTTAAAATTAATCTCACCGAGGGGAAAGCTACCAATGTCGGTTGGACGGATGGAATCAGGCGAATCGGAAACCACTCAACTAACCTCAGATTGGTTACATGCAGTATTAGGATAACAGGAGTAACTAAATCCCTTTATGGTTTGGTTTCAGAACTTATTTGAATGAATTTCGAACTAGGCTGGGGTTTTTACTGATTTCTTTGTTTTCTTCGTCGATTTGGTTGGGGTCTCTTTTGCAGACCAGCGACTTCCGTGCTCTAAAGCGCGATCGATTGCAATTTCAGCAATGGCAGAAGAATGTTCGAGAATTTTACCAAAGGCTTCGAAGATACTTTCTAAACAAAACATCGCCTTTTGGTGAGGGCCAAATAGCGCACAGCTTTCGGGAGTTAGTTTAGGTAGCATTTGTTCGCAAAGTGTGACGAGATGTTTTTCCATGAGTTCTTCGGCTTGCTGGCGCATAGGGACGAAATGATCGATTTCGTTGATAACATGATTTGCAGCTTTGTCATCACCGATAAGCATGGCTTCCGCAGCCATAGCATAAATGCGGTGAACGTGGTTGCCAGTCTTTAAGGCGAGGTTAAGAAGATCTTTGGGGCATTCTTCATTTCCGAGTGATATAACCGCCTCAGCAATATTTTTTGCGTGGTCGGCTACATTTTCTATACGCTGAATGAACATAAGGTAGGTGAGGCAGTCCATGGAGTCGATGCTGAGTTCATTCATGAAGCGGGGATCTAGTAAGGCCGCTCGGAGCTGTTTGAAGACTAGAAAGTAGAATTGATTAACATCCTCATCAAGTCCTATGACCGTTTTGGCGAGCTCTACATCACGGATTTGAAGGGCAGAAAGGGCGTCTACGAGCATGGTGGAGGTGATGCGGTGGGCTAAGCGCATGCTCTTTGGGAGGTCCAGTTGATTTAGTCTCATGAGAGATTGAATGACGATTTCGTTAGTGCTGGCATCAATGATTTGCAATCCGGTGAGCATGCGGACCCGTTTTCGGACAAGAGTTTGTTGTTCTGGAGTGAATACACCTCTGGAGCGAATCCGGATGATGCCAAAATTATTGAGATAAGCGGCAATGAGTCTCCGTTCGAGGATTCCTGGTTCGTCTTCGGGGTCAATCATGATATCTTGTTCGGAGGGCTCATCAGAAAATTCCTTGACGGGATAAACAGCAAGAGACCCATCTCGTTGGGGGATAAGAATAACGTGGTCTGAGGAGTCAAGTTTGTATTTACTTGCCCAGCTCTTAGGGATGGAGACGACGAGAGACGATTTACCTAGTCGCATGATTTTACGTTTTTCCATAGCTCTACCCTTCTAGGCTAGTATTTGGACCGCGTTCATACGTACCACTAGGCTCTGTCTATATATCTTGCTGACCGTCAATATTTTTCCCGATAAATCTATGCTGACAATACTTTCTATACGGCTCGAATGGGGGAATGCTTTTTAGGTGGGAGCAGCTGCCAGCTTCGTGAGTACCGTTTCTCATTAGGTGAAGAAAATGGGTCAAATGCAATATGTGGAAATCGTTATCCGTGGTGATCTGATGTTACGCCAGATAATTCGAAAAATTGGTGAGCAGCTTGCGGAGACCGATATCGATGCGGATTTTAGCTCCACAATTGTTGTTCCACCCTGGCGCATGGCCACCAAGCTTCAACACCCATCCTTAGGTGTGTTACATGCACAAGTGACTGCGAAAGATGTCTTTCACTTTGAAGCCCTCCTGAAGCAGTTGCTCGAACAAGAGCAGTGTCAACTCATTGCTCTGAACAAATTGGAAAAACGCTAATCACGATATAAATTCACAGGGGAGTAGTAGGTGGCTGATATTTACCGCGATCAAGACGAGGTTCCTTCAGACTCGATCGAAGCCACCGACGAGGAAGAACGGCACTTTGCGATTCCTAGCTGGCGTCCTGGAAAGAACTTCATTAAACTTGTCGCCAGCCTAATTGCGGCTACCGTCACCTATCTTTTGACATTTTCATTGGCACCCCAACTTCGTATGGCGTTAGTGCTTCTTGTTCTCGCAGCAGCCTTGTGGATCACCGAATCGCTTCCGCTCGCAGCAACCTCATTGCTCATTGCCCTATTACAACCTCTCTGGGGTATCCAACCCAGCTTTACTGATGCCCTCATTCCCTTCTTTAGCCCTGTCGTTGTGCTCCTCCTCGGAGGATTCCTCTTAGCCATTGCAGTGGACAAACATGACCTCGATGAGCGGATAGGTGAAGCACTTCTTAAACGACTGGGCACTAAACCACACTGGATTGTCTTAGGATTAATGCTTGGAACAGCCGTGTTGTCAATGTGGATTTCCAACACCGCTGCAGCGGCTCTAATGATTACCATTGCCATTCCGGTGGCAAATCGAGTAGAGGACCCCAAAGGAAAACTACAAAAAATCATGGTTCTCGCTGTCGCTTATGCTGCAAGCATCGGAGGATTCATGACCCTCATCGGAAGCCCACCAAATGCCATGGCAGCTGCGTTTCTGGCATTATCCCCAGCAAGTACGCCCATCTCCTTTCTGGGATGGTCACTTTTTACCCTCCCAATGGCATTCATTTTAATTTTCATTACTTGGGGGGTGCTGTTTCTTCGATTCCGCACCAAGGTCAAATACATCCCGCCAGTTAAAACTGCTGAAAAGCGCATTCTGACCGGGAAACAGAAAGGAACACTAGTCGTTTTTCTTTTGGCCGTTGTCCTCTGGTTAACCGAACCATTTCATCCCCTCAATTCGTCCATGGTAGCTGTTGCTGTTGCCTTGGTGCTCTTCGCTGTAGGTTTGTTGAAGAAAGACGCCATCAAGAAAGTTGATTGGAATACATTACTCCTTTTTGGTGGAGGGTTAAGTCTTGGTGCAGCATTAACTGTCTCTGGGTTAGCAGATGTGATCACGGGCGGAGTATTAACGCTTGTTCCCCTTTTAGGTTATAGTGGGATTGTAGTCCTGCTAGCAGTGAGTGCCCTAGTCTTTAGTATGGTGGCGAGTAACACGGCAAGTGCGGCAATTTTCATTCCG
>JABXGS010000210.1 GCA_016550425.1 archaeon | reverse complement strand
TATGGCGGAGAGCCTACGCTGCGGATTCCCCTGATGACTGAGATTATGAGTCGGTTTCATCGAGCCCGATACATGCTGCAAACCAATGGTCTGCTCTTGCACCATATTCCCGTGAGTTATTTGTACCGATTCCATTCGATTCTTGTCTCCATTGATGGAGATAAGGATGTAACAGATGGATATCGATCACAGGGCGTATACGATCAGGTGATTGAAAATGTACGCTGGCTGTACCAGCAAGGATACCAAGGAGATATCGTGGCCCGGATGACTGTGTCCGAACAGAGTGACATCTATCGCGATGTGCGACACCTCCTTAATCTGAGGAGCCCCCGGTTTCAGCATGTGCACTGGCAATTGAATGCAATTTGGGACGCGGAAGACAATTGGATGGATTTTGACCAGTGGGTACGCGAATCCTATTACCCAGGGATTAGTCGACTGGTGGATGAGTGGCTGGTGACGATGCAAACAGGTGTTGTCGAAGGGATTGTGCCCTTTTTACCCCTAATGTATGACTTGTTAACGGGTAATCGGAGTTCGATTCGTTGTGGAGCGGGGCACGACACCTTTGCCATTCATGTGGATGGTTCGATTGGCATTTGCCCTATTTCCCCGAATTGGCCTTTTTCGATTGTGGGCGATATTTGGAAGACTAAACCTCAGGAGCTACATGATATTATGCTGCTCGATGAGCCGTGTCCATCCTGTGAGGAATTCGGGTTGTGTGGAGGGCGTTGCCTGTTTGCTAATAAGCAACGGTTGTGGGGTGAAGAAGGCTTTCTCAAAGTCTGCGATACAGTGAAACATCTTCTTGGTTGTCTCCGAGACATCGTACCAGAGGTGCGTGCGCTTCTATCACAAGGGATTATTTCGCTGGAGGATTTCGCTTATCCAGAGTTTAATAATGGATGTGAAATTATTCCGTAATGGAACCAAAAATTGAAGAAGAACAGAAATCCTTTTGGAAAGTTGACAACTACAGATACCATTCATTCTCAAGGGAGGTACGGTACTTGCCAATTGTAAAAATTCCTCAGCGTCGATTTGAAGACCGACTCTCAAAGTTTCGTCAGAAACTCGCAGAGACGAAAATTTCACATTTCGTTGTTTTTAATCCGACTCACATCTACTACCTGACCGGCTTTGTCCACATACCCACAGAACGCCCCTTTGCCCTAATTGTCCAAGATTCAGAGATCAGTTTCTTTGTACCCGAGTTAGAAAAACAACATGTTGAAGAAGAAGTACCTAACGTGGCAAAGATTGGGACATATTTTGACTACCCGGACGCCAAACACCCAATGAAGCATTTTGCTACGTTTTTGAAACAGGGGTTGAAGATTAAGGATAGTTTAGGGGCTGAGGCGCCTGGTAGTTCGGGGCGCTGGGGTTATGAGGGACCTAAGTTAGAGGAAGTATTAGGATTTCCCGTGAAAGTTATGCCCCAGCTATTGACGAATATGCGAGTTATCAAAGACGAAGATGAACTTGCCTGTATACGCGAATCGGCGATGTGGGGCAATCTTGCCCATCAGTTATTACAGGATTACACACAGGTCGGGTTGAATGAAGTGGAGGTATCGACGGCGGCATCCTTAGAGGCGTCGATGGCAATGGGAAATGCATTGGGTATTGCGTATCGTCCCTTTGCAATTGGAGGATTGCCAGTACACGCGGGGTATCGTGGACAAATTGGAACCTATTCGGCGATCCCTCATGCCATGACCCGATTTACGGTGTTTAAACCAGGCGATACCTTGGTGACTGGAGCAGCTGCAAATGTTGCAGGATATTATTCGGAGTTGGAGCGCACCATGTTTTTAGGGGAACCCACAGCCAAACAGCGGAAATACTTTGACATCATGATGGAAGCTCAACAGGCCGCTTTTGACACATTTGCTCCAGGCAAGCCATGCTCAATTGTGGATAAAGCTACACGCACGGTCTTTAAGCAACACGGAGTTATGGACTTAGTGCAACATCATACCGGACATGCCATCGGCTTAGAAGGCCATGAAAAGCCGTTTCTTGATCAGGGGATGGAAAATATCATGGAACCAGGGATGGTCTTTACTGTGGAACCAGGAATCTATGACCGGGCTATTGGGGGATTCCGGCACTCTGATACGATATTCATCACTGATGATGGTATGGAACTGGTGACTTATTATCCGCGGGATATCGATTACTTGACCATAGAGAGCTAATAAAAGAGAATTCTTAGACTTTCTTTAGCGCCTCTTGGACGAGAGGAAGATCACAACAGCGGATGCCTTCGTAGCCTTCATGAGTAAGGTGTTTGAGGAGTTTGGCATAAAGGCGACCCCCTTTCATGCGGAAGGATTCCTGATGAAATAGGAATGTGAAATATTCCGCGTGAATCTCTTTGGCCACGTCCAAATCTTTGAGAATATATTTCCAAGCTTCGTTTTCAGTAAGCTGAAGGCGCCCAAAGAGATCTGTATCCATAATCCCAATGGGAATTTCAATTAGCCCGGTGTCAAGTTTATAGGGATCTATTCTTTGGACTGTTACACTACGATAGGAGGAGTCATAAAGAATTCCTTCGTCCTTGAACAGCTCAAGAAGCGAGGGGGTAATCCAGAGATTATGGCATCGAACCCCGTGGATGTTACCGATGAGGTCGGAAAAGAATGCTCTTTGTATATTAAATAACCCTTTGAATTGGGGATGGTCTTCATGTACGTAATGGAGTTGGAGTTCGGTGCCTTCAGTTTGAATGGTTTTCAAGGTGTCGATAATGGTATAGAGGTTAAAGAGGAATGTGGGAAGGAAGAAAGTGGATTGAAAGCCTAGTTCAGCTTCCAGATGCACGATCTCTTCGATGTTATTGTAAAGATTGAGAGCGCCGTTTTCTGCAGCTTTGAGGTCCTTTTTTGTGAATCTTTCTCGTCGTGCGAGGATGTGCTCAATGGGTTTGTACACGGAATCTGCGTCATGTGTAAGGATGATTTTCATGATGTTCGTCCTTTTGGGTTTTTACACTGTTTTGTAGCGTTTTTCGATGATGCGGAGGAAATCAGCAACTGTGTGGAAGCAGGGAACCCCAAGTTCGATAAATTGTTGAAACCTATAAGCATTATTGGTAATTGCAATTGGTTTCATTTGGAGTGAGGCAGCAGATACAGCGTCGCCCATTGTGTCGCCGACAAGACACATCCGTGTTGGAGCGATTTGTAGTGATTGAGAAGCGTGTCTAGCTTGATGGGCACGTTGCATACCATGTTCGCGACCAATTACAAGATCTATAGTTTCTTCAATTTCAAGTCGTTTAATTGCGGTTCGAATATTCCGTGATGTTTGTTTAGACACGATGGCGAGTTTGATGTTGAATTTTCTTAGCTTCTGAAAGCTATTGACAAGTGCTCTAGACCGCGAGAGTTTAGCTGCAGCCTGCTCTTCATAGGTTTCTACAATATGGCTCATTTTGGCATAATGATCGGGACTCTGTTTTTGTGCACGGTAAAGACCAATCATAACGGATCTTTCTTGCGGATGCAGTAAGTCTTTGAGGATGAGCATATGTCGTACCGTTCCCCAGTTGATCTTCAGAGTGGTTAGGGTGCCGTCGAGATCGAAAACAAGAGCCTTGATGGGTTCATCATGAAGGCGTTTTTGTAATGCGCGGATATTCTGTTTATATCGATTCTGAAGAGCTATCTTGGGTTGTCTGGCTTTGGGGAGAAGTATGTTTAACAGCCGGGATATTATGCCATAGAACAGCTCAGGGGGATCTTGATAATGGATATCTGTTCGGTTATTGCGTTTGATGGCATGCCAGAGCATTCGCAGCCAGACTTGGGGATTTGTACGGAAATAGGCACTGAATCCGGGAAGAAGCCAAGAAAAGCATCCTTGAGTTCCTCTGTGATGGAAAAGTGGAAAACTAGAATCAGTTGGGTCAGGCTCCCATCCATATTCTTGACCGTGCAAGAGGTATTGGGGAAAGTCAAGGTTCCATGCTGTAGCCAGTTCAAGACTTCCCCAGAACTTAGGATTCAATTCAATTAGATAATAGTCTCCACTCTCTTCGTGTCTACGAAATTCGATCATCAGTGGACCAGACCAAGAAAGGTTTAGTGTGATTTTTCGTCCCAGATCATAGATTGGTGATTCGGGCTCATGGCATGCGACCAGGCTAGGCCCACCACTGGGTTGAGTTTCTATAATTCGGCGATGTACGTACTCAGCGAGAACATAACCGCCAGCGGCTACTGTGAAGTAGCCGGTTCCTGATCCAGGAATGAATTGTTGAGCGATTAAGGGTCCGCTTCGTGATGCGACAATTCGCTCAATGTCTTTTGCGTGAAATGCGTATTGAGGATTTGCAGCATCTGAGGTGCCTTTCACGACGAGAGGTAATCCAATGGTGTTGAGGACTTCTTTCCATGATCGTTTTGTTATTTTTTCGGTTTTGGGATAAAGGACTCCTGTTGATTGGCTGAGTCGATCTAGTGTGGCTTTATTTGCAGCCTTTTTGATAGCAGTATGAGTGGGGGCAAGGATTACGCCGTTTTTGCTCAGTGATTTTCGGTAATTGGCTAACAACACTGTATCAATGAATCCCACTGGAACGACGATGGGATTGTATTGGTCCATTAGATAGCCGATTTGCTTGAGATAGGTATTTTCATTTTCGTAGGGATTGGCGATGTGGTAGCGGTGGTCGAGGTATCGAGAAAAGACTGGCGAACGCCAGTGAGAGAACGCGCCTATTGTAGTATATTTCATTCTCTTGAGCGATTTAATGATGGGATAGGCTTTTCGTTGATTCGCGGAGACAATTAGAGCAGTGATTTTTCCTCGCTGGGCCCCAGTTAATTTTTTTCTTGTACTACTGGAGGTCGCTACTAACCGAAATGCTTGATCCGAATGGCCCAGGAGGGGTTGCATGAGTATCAACTATATTTGTACATGTTCGATGATGTTTTGATTGTTTCCTTAGCGAGGTTTGCATATCAATTCTTGGATGTACAAATCGAAGACTTTGTTTGTGTGCGCAGGTTGAATGATCATTGCTGTGTCAACTCCTCGTCCTGATCCACCTAAGGCAAGAACGGGTTGATTCATTGGAATCAACCCTGCATCTGCAGCCATTAGGGTGATTTCGACACCCACTTTGACACCTTGTCCAAGCATTTTGAGAGCGTTTGCTATCAGGATTGCAGGACCGATGATGTCGAATTTATTTCGAATTCCACGTTCAACGCCACTGAGTACGTGGCTGGCTGTGAGAATCGGGACTTTGTTTTCTTTGAGGGTTTTTCGATGTTCGGAGAGAAGTTGGTTTTGACCAGGTTGGGTGAAGCCACTCATGTGCGTAACGACGACCAGGTTCACGTTTTTCATAATTTTAAGGGCTTTTACTGCTGTTGCACCAGAAGTTGTGGGAATAATGACGTGGGAGATGCCTAATTTTCTTGCACGCTGATAGGCCAGACGGAGGGTTTGGTCCGTGTTTTTTGCCCCCTTTTCTTCAAAATAAGTGATAGAGACTTTCATAGTCCTTACAGGTGTTTTGCTAGTTTTTATAGAAAACTGCGAGAAGACCCGCCCTAAAGGGCAGGGATGAATCTTGGCGTTTAAATACGCCGCGGGGGAGCTAGGGATGAGCCCCCAGTCGGCGATCCGAGAACCAAGGATGCCGTGATTGGGCAACATCGCTGGAACGGCGAGCTGAGCCTGTGGACCAGTGGGCATAGGCCAACGGGATGAAGCAGGAAGCCCCACTCGTTAGGGCGGGGTAGTTCACAGTTTGGATAAACCTCTAGCCTTTTGGGGAGGGGGGACTATTTTCTGTAAGGTGCTTGAGATGACGGAGATTCCACAAGATATTGAAGAAACTGTGGTGAACCGTTTTGAAGAGGAAATGAAGAAGCCTGTACGATTTGCTTTTTTTACCCAAGAGATGGAATGCCTCTTCTGCGCACAGACTCATCAACTCCTTGAATCAGTAGCAGGTCTCTCAGATAAAATTAGCCTCGAAGTCTATGATTTTGTTAAAGATAAAGAAAAGGCGGATGAATTAGGGATTGATAAGATACCTGCCCTAGCTATTCTAGATGACGAAGATTATGGGTTGCGGATGTTTGGAATTCCATCCGGATATGAGTTCCAGACGTTGATTGAGGGGATAGTATTGGTTTCGACTGGTGATAGCACCTTGTCTCCGAAAGCGGAAGCCGCCGTGGCAAAGGCGGCAACCAAGCCGGTGAAAATTCAAGTATTTGTAATTCCCACCTGCCCTGTGTGTCCAGTTGTTGGTGCAATGGCATTTCAGTTTGCAGTGGTAAATGCCAATATTTCTGTAGATATTGTAGAAATTGCAGAATTTCCCCATTTAGCGAATAAGTACAATGTAATTGGGACGCCTAAAGTAGTGTTAAATGAAACGGTTCAGTTTGAGGGGCTAGTTCCTCCTAAAGAGTTCTTGACCTTCATTACAAAGGCCGCTCAGGGTTCACCGACAGGCATTTCCCCTACAATCTGAAGTATTTGAAGACCGTACTAGACTTCTTGTGGTGAATGAGATGACTGACCAACAGAAAATGTATGATTTGGCAATTATAGGTGGTGGAGTAACGGGGCTGGCTGCAGCGATGTATGCGGGCCGTATGAAATTAAAAACCATTCTAATTGGATATCCACCGGGAGGTGTGATTGCCACCACCGACTGGATTGAAAATTATCCAGGGTTTATTTCATTATCTGGAAAGGAACTAGCAGACAAAATATTAGCTCATGCAAAAGAGTATGAGGTTGAGCTAGTTTTTGATGAAGTAACAGAAGTGACTCGACAAGACCGGTGTTTTCTCGTAAGTGCAGCATTTGATGATTACGCTGCGAAGACCGTTTTGTTTGCTACCGGAACACGGTATCGGAAACTTCAGGTCCCTGGAGCCGAAACTTTTGAAGGGAAAGGTATCCAATTTTGTGGTTTGTGTGATGGCCCCATGTTTCAGGACCAAGTTGTAGCGGTTGTTGGCGGTGGTGATAGTGCGGCTAAGGAGGCGTTGATTCTTACCCAATGGGCGAAGCACGTTTTTGTGATTATTCGCGGAGATCGATTAAAAGCGGAACCAATTAATCTGGAACGGGTCACTAAGAGCCAGAAAATCACTTTGATATTCAATACAAATGTTACAAGTATTGAAGGGAATAATCGGGTTGAAAAAATCGTATTAGATCAACCCTTTGAGGGAAGCAAGGATTTAGCCCTGCAAGGTGTGTTCATGGCGATTGGGAGTGTTCCTTTGTCTCAATTGGCAATAGAACTTGGAGTGCAAACCAACGAGAAAGGAGAAATTCGCATCAACCGTCAAACTGAGACTAATGTTCCAGGAGTTTTTGCAGCAGGAGATGTGACTGATACCCAGTTCAAACAAGCAATTACTGGTGTAGCTGAAGGGGTAATTGCAGCGTATCAGGCATACAAGTATGGGGGTGGGGAGTTTGTGTGTACCTGTGTGGATACTGATTACCTTGATTGTCCACCCACTAAAGAAGATTTACGGCGCCCGCCTGATTAGTAGAATTTTATGGTTTTCCCATTATTCGGGAATAGAGTGCCAAAGGTTGGGATTCGTTTTAATATAGAGCTTCTTCTGTTCAGAGACTTTGAAACCTTCGGTTTCGAAAATATGGCGGGCTGGTTTGTTAGCTATTGACACGCGAAGCCATGCTCGAAAATGGCCCTGATCTGCGAGATGCCCCTTTGCCCATTGGGTCATTATTCGACCATAACCTTTTCCACGCATGCTGGGATGGACACCCAGCATTCCAATGGTGGGTCCTTCTAAACTAATGACCCCAACGGTGTTGGCTTGGTCTTTTACAATGATTACTTCCATTTGCGAGAGGGTTGATTCGAGCTGGTCAGGAGGGAGCTGACGAATATTATACACCACCGTGTGAAGCAAGCGGTCCGGGGTATTGTGCATCATAGTTTCAAGATTATTCAATATAAGCGATGTTTCATCAGGAGATGCGCGAGTAAAGGTGAGGTGAGTGTGTGGAAACGTTACATCCTGTAATGGCACGCCCATTTTGACTGTTTCATCATACACTGAAAAAGTCGCATCTTGTAGTGCTTGGATGGTTTCTTGTTTATCGGCATCGATCATGCAACTGAGGTAGGCTGCCTGTTGACTCGTAGCAATGGTTTCAGCTTCACTTAACAAGCGAAGCACCGCGTCGGGTTCGTGGCGAAAAAGGTAGATTTGAATAAACGTTGTATTCGCTGGCTGTAGAAGTTCTCTTGGTTCCTTTGCGGCAACAATTAATCCAAGAACGGTTTGCTCTTGAACCAAGACCCAATAGGGGAACCCAGTTTGTTCGAAAATCGTCTTGAGCCCAAGAAATTGATCCGAATAAGTTGCCATTTCTGATTCAGTATACGCGATTAAGCGAATGATCATCACCCTCGTCATTTGAATTCCTTCAGCAACAGCACTTAAACATGGCGTTGAAAAGCTCAGCGTGAATAATTTTCAGGGGGATTCGCAGAATGTAAAAGATCTTAATCAGAGACCTTCGTGTCCTCAGAGAGGATAATTGGAATTGGGAGATTACAGGATGGACAACGCCCGTCCCGAGTTAATCGCACAGAGATGGTTTGAACACCTAAGCGTTCGATGAGAAGCGCGCCACAATTTGCACAAATAGTGTTGGCTCCTTGATGTCCAGGCACATTACCTAAATAGACATATTTGAGACCAGCCCGTGTGGAGGCTGCAGCGGCGGCTTCAAGTTTCTTGATGGATGTAGGTGGGAGATTGCTCATTTTGTGATGAGGATAAAACCGTAGTATGTGGAGAGGGGTATTCTCCCCGAGTTCTTCTACAATCCATTGGGCAAGCGTTTCTGCTTCTTGAATGTCGTCACCAACGTCAGATACCAGGAGATTGGTAATTTCAATATGGATTCCCGCTGCTTTCATGGCTTTAAGGGACTCATAGATTGGATCCACAGAAGGTACGTTGCAGTATTTTTTGTAGAAAGTGGGATTGGCATTACCTTTGAAATCGACTGTTGCCGCATTAAGATATGGAGCTATTGTATCAACCGCTTCAGTCGTCATATACCCGTTGGTGACAAAGGTGTTGAAGAGCCCCTTTTCCTGTGCGATTTTCGCAGTATCGAAGGCATATTCAAAGAAAATAGTGGGTTCGGTGTACGTATAGGATACGCCGGTACAGCCTGTGTTCAAGGCGAGGTCAACAATTTTTTCCGGAGATATATTCCGTCCGATAATCTCACGTTCATGGCTAATTTGCCAGTTTTGACAAAAAAGGCAGCGAAAATTGCACCCCACTGTGGCCACAGACATCACTAGGGAACCGGGACGGAAATGCCAGAGTGGTTTTTTCTCAATCGGATCGGGATTTGCGGAGCAAGCTTTTCCATAGACTAGCGAGAAGAGAGTGCCGTTCTCATTTTTCCGGACTTGACAATACCCTAACTTTCCATCAGCAATAGTGCACCGGCGACTACATAGATAGCACTCGATCTTTTTGTCCTCGAGTGTATTGTATAACATTGCTTCATGCATATCCAGGGCCCTCTTTGGTGCTATATTTGGTTACTTTCATTTGGACTAGTAAATTATCTTAGATGTAAAACGCACTCAAAGCTTTTCCCGTCATTCCTCGAGCATGATATTCAATAAAAAGGCAAGAGCAGCAGCTTAATAAGATAGAATTGAGTTCGAGATTTTGGTGAACTAGGTTGGCGAGAACCTATGAACTTGGAAAATTAATCATTGAAGATCACGAAAGTCAAACTCTTACAGGTGCTTTTGGATTAAAGGAAAATCAATTCGATGACATTGTGAATACTGCACGTGAATCTTGGAACTTTGAAGACACCGTGTCAGAAAGTGTTGAATTCATGGTTAAGAAACTGAAGAATTCAGAACTCGTCCTTGGTTTGTTAATCCTTGGTCGCATCTGGGAAGAAAATAGTATTGAAGAAGAAGACGAGAAGTAGCTTATTCTTCTTCTCTCCTTCATCCTCTTATCTACGATTACTCACCGTGGAGGAGAAGCACACGTCAAATGAGGAAGCGCGGCGTTGTGAAATTTGTTTAAGACCCATTGAGCGAAAAGCGGATATTCGAATTATTCGACTGAAGGATTCAGAGTTTTTAGCACACGCATTTTGCCTGTTACGTCTACGCCGGCTTGCCTGCAAATTATACCAAACACCTTCACCGATTCCGACTTTGAACCGGGAATTAACACTGAATGAATTTCTTTTATCGAAACGCCCTCAAAATGATGCGGAGATTATATGCTGTATAGCCTCCTATCTGCACCTTACCAACCCAAAGAGGGGATTAACACCTTCGATGGTGAAAAAGGAGTTACGTTTTGCCGCTTTCAAGATCACTGATATTAAGTCTGCATTCCATGAAGCTTCTGAAAAACTTGGGTATCTTAGGAAACATGATAGCCTGCAGCAAGAAGCGTTTATAATTACTGAAAAAGGACTCTCAATGGTTAAACGTCTTCCTGGCGTCTTTGATTGACCATTACAAATCTATGCCACGGTCAATAACATTGGCGATGGCCCAGTCCTTGTCTGCCTTCACTAGATGAACAGATGTGTAGTGTATACCAACACATTGACCCATACTGAGCATCTGCCATTCTACAGTAGCGGAGGCAATCAAATTGTCTTTGTGTACGTCAATATGTTTGATGCGAGTGATTAGATAAGTCACGGTGAAGTCTGGGTTCGCCTTTTTTGATTCTTTAATCCCATGCAATTGGTTGCTAAGGATATCTTCGGTGGCGAATATATAGAGCTCGTTGTTCGAGCCAAAACCAAAACGGCGTGCTTCAGGGTGCCACACCTTCAAAAAAAGCTTCTCATCTCCCGTTTCCTGTGCCAAGAAAAATAATCGAAGTGTTTCTCGAATCCTTTCTTTTTCTTGAATCGACATTTCACCACTTCCAGTGATGTGTATCACACCGTCAAAGGTAAGTCTTGTGATATATGAATTCCTCGAAATCAATGACCCAATGAATAGAAACGAGAAGAACAGAAATTAATTAAGATGGTTCAGAATCACAAAAAAGAAAGAAGGAGAGGACCTCCTTGGCATAAAGAGGGCTCTCCTAAGATGCCTTGACTATTACTAATCTATATGCTGATCACGGGGAATAGGCTCCCGACGTCCGTTTCGCAGGCATCCGCGAATATTCAAACAAGTTCTTAGGCCTGCGAGCAACAATTAACCGTAATCGAATCCGGGGATAAATGCCCCGATTTTGGTGACGTTGTTCTATCAGGCTTATAGAACTCGCTCCCGAATATATGATTCAAATATGCGATTCTTGCGGTAATTTTCTTTCTCAAGGTTATTGTGAGGCTCATTGCGTTTCTCACCCTTTGATTTAGGTGTCATTGTTACCTCACCTCTTGGCGATGAATCGAGTTTCTGGCTTTGACGGTCTGTAAGATTGCAGCTGAGTGTTCCGATGCGTATAGCTTTGACACTTACTGTCATTTGGATGTCACGCTATGTCATTTCAGTGTAGAACCGGTATATTAATATTACTGTATGTGACAATAATAAACTGAAAACGCGATTAGAAAGTGTATTCATTTCAAACAGGATAGATGCATTATGGGTCATCATAAAGAAGTAGAAAAGCCAAAAGATTATGATGACTTCCTTACCGCTCGCCCAGAACCCATTATTTTCTTAACCGAGGAGCAGGAAGCCGTAGCAAAGGAACACGGTGAAATCATTAAGGCGATGGTTGGAAGGAATCTTACGGCAAAAGAAGTACATGCCTTGTATTTTAACCCAAATAAGGAAACCTACGATAAAACCATCAAGACCGTCTACCGTCACCTTGAAGTTCTTGAGAAGGCGGGCTTGGTCATGGAATGTGGCCATCGTAAGCCCCATGATAGTCGGTTAACCGAGAAATTGTTTTGCCGTACAGCTAACATCTTTGTGTTAGACCAAGGCAAACCCAAAGAGAAGTGGTGGGAAAAAGAGAAAGGAGAAAAGATCATCAAACGCCTAAGTGTTCTTATTCCAAGCCTTTTTGAGTTCGAACTCGAGAACATCTCGGAGTTCAAGGAATTAATGGCTAGATTTTTTGAACAACATGATGGAATTCGGATGGAATTATGGCGGAAAACTCCAAATAATGAGGCGCTTTCGGGCATCTTTCGTGAAGCTGACCTCTGGGAAATTAATTACCTTTCCGATTTAGTGGCAACCATTGGAGTGATGCTTCGAGATCCAGAACTCTGTGATTCGTTAAAACAGATTCTGAGTTAAGATAATCGCTTCAGAAAGCACAATTCTAAGGCTTTAATATTCGAAGAAAAGGTTACGTGGGAGTATGAGCAAGGCTTGGGGTATATTCTGTGAACCCCAACTTATTATGCTGTAAGGCAGAACAGAGAGTGTTAAAAGCTCGTTTCACGTTTTTTCCCGTTTTTGCTGAACATGTGATATAGTTTGCGATTTGATGGCGAGCACAAAACAGCTGAATCGCTTTTGGGGAGATTGTCGATTGTAGGTCGGTTTTGTTCCCAACAAGGACAATAGCTTGATTTCCGTGACAGATGTTCCAAGATGAGATGAACTCAAGCCATTGGCTTGCTGTTTCGAGCGATTCAGGTTTTGTCACATCAAAGACTAAGACTACACCTGTGGCTCCTTGACAAAAGCGTGGCATCAGGCACTGGAATCGTTCCTGCCCACTTAGGTCCCAGATACTGAGGTTGATGGGACCCATTTCACCGTAACAGATTTTCTGGGCAAAATTGACGCCAATGGTTGGTGTGACCTTGGTGAATTCTTTGAAGACCAGGCTGTTGATCAGACTGGTTTTTCCAACATTCGTTGCTCCTGCGACGAGCACCTTTGCGAGCGAAATTCTTTCAGCTACCATGGTGATGTTCATTGCATTCCTTGCAATGAGACTTATAGACTCCACAACAACAATATTTGTTTATACTGGGGAACTAGTTGGTTTTCGATAGAAGTAGACGCCGACTAGAACAATAGATATTACAATCACAAGAGAGATCACAAGTCCCAGTGTCAAGGGAGCAGTATTGGTTGGAGTGAATTCTTCGATGGCTCGAAACACATAGTCTAAAACAAGTCCGAAAACGTTGATTTCTCCGTCATAGTCGGATGCGGTCTGTACGATTACAAGATCATATTCTGGGTGGATTATGATCCATTGGCTGTGTAATCCTCGGGCTTCGAAGGTGTCCATCGATATCTGCTTCCACCATTGATAGCCATACCCGGTTCCCGTCCATGGCTGAACCATAGAACGCTGCGACTGGGTCACCCATTCGTGGGGAACGATTTGGGAGCCATCCCATTCGCCATCGTTGAGATAAAGTAAACCAAATTTTGCCATGTCGCGAGGTCGGAGATGTAATTCACTGCCACCATAATTGAGCCCGTTTCGGTCGCGAGTCCAAATCGCGTGAGTGATTCCAAGTGGACCAAAGAGGTGGTCGAATGCAAATGAGAGGGGGATTTGTCCGGTGGTCTCATGGATGATTCCTGCTAGAAGATGGGAGGCGCCAGTATTGTAGACCCATGTGGTTCCTGGTTCCGCGACCATAGGTCGATCGAGCATAAATTGGATGCAATCAGCGCTGTATACCATTTGATAAAGATCATTTTGTGGGTCAGTGTAGGGATGAGACCATTCATCCCATTCTAGCCCCGCGCGCATATTCAACAGATGCCTTATCGTCATTCGTTGCTTCCTTTCATCTAGATTTGCAATTGATCGATCTGTGAAAAAAGAACAAACGGGTTCATCTGCATTGGGGATGTAGCCTTCTTCGATGGCAATGCCGATTAAGGCCGAGGTAAAGCTTTTCGTCACTGAATGGAGGATATGCGAATTGTCAGGACCATAGGAACTTGGATAGTCTTCGTATACGATGTACCCATGGCGAACCACCAAATAGGAATCCAAAGGTAAATCCTCATTTCGAATATGGTCGTGTAATTGCTGAAGAACTGCAGAACTCATCCCTTGTAACTGCGGAGGAGAAACCCGCCATTCATCGGTTGGCCAATAATCTGGTGTCAACAAAAGTTGAGTACCGCTACTCGTAGGGGGAATAACCCATAGAGAAGTGAGCGTAAGTGGTAATAGAAGGAGAAACCACCGTCGAAAAGTCACGCTTACCACATCCAACAAAAACCACCAATTGATTTTGCTAACGCTCTTACTCTTTATATCCTTCCAGAAACCGGCAGATACTCAGTGCGTTCGCTGCCCCAGATATTCAATAACCCACGGATACCGCGGTTTCTTCAAGGTGCGATCGACTTCTATCCCATCAATATAATAGAGAACCTTCAACTTGGGAAACAATGTTGGAAGTTCATCTCGAGTGAAATAGTGATACGTTTGTTGATGCTTGGGAGAATAGTAGGTGTTAGGTTCAACCTGTTCTAGTTGTGGAATCTTCTCGGAACGCTTCACATGCTCCACTGAAAAAGTTCGCACGTACAAGATTCCCCGCTTCGCTAGCCCAGCATAAATTTGTTCAGCAATTGCTTCAATCTCAACAATACGTAGCAGCTGCAGAATCTTGGATGCAATGATTAACGAATAACGCCGCGGAGGAATCGCAACAGTCTGCAACCTTGCCTTATAAACGCGCATCTTCAGATTCTCTTCTTTGGCATAATCTCGACATTTCTTTACCCACGTCTTGGATACATCAACACAATCAACTTCAAATCCCATCTTAGCGAAAAATAGTGCATTTCGCCCATTTCCCATGGCTAAATCCAACACGGGATCAGATGAAATAAATGGCAAATACTCCATTAGGGTCCAATCCGGTTCATTACCCGTCTCTTTCACAACACTTTGATATGCATCGAACCATAACCTGTTTTCAGATGTCACACAAGCTTACCTCATCCTATCCAAGACAGGTTCTCCTCAAAAATCCCTACGAAATATTTTGATGAAATATAAAATTCATAGCATTGGTCAGATTTGGAGAAACCAAAGGGTGACGAAAAGGTTGCGAAGAGACCAAGAAAGTAGTATTAGAATGCGAAAAAGCAGTATGTTAAATGGCTATCGAGGAAGAAATTTTAATATGAGTTAGATTTCTGCCTCGTATATTCGAACTTTGAAGGTGCTCACACGTCGGAATCGCCTACGAATTCGGCTGATAATCATATAACAAATAACGATCAAACTGCTGACATCCATCAACCCGAAGATGAGGAGACAAATCAGCCTGCCTCTTGGTATATGCGATTCAAAACCAATCTAAGCCGTCAGTTCAAGAAACGAAAATTAGATGTTAGCACAAAACGTTTGATTCGTTTGAATGTATTAGCTGTGGTAATTGGTCTAGTTGCTGGATTCGGAGCCGTAGGCTTTCGTTACTTGATTGAAATCATGATTGCTCTGTTTGACTATCTTGGATGTATTGGGTTCTTTGTAGGGATGGTCTGGGTTCCGCTAGGATTGGTCATCATGCCCGTAGTAGGCGGATTAGTTGTTGGATTTCTCACAACAAAATTTGCGCCTGAAGCAGAGGGACATGGAGTACCAGAAATTATGACGGCAATTGCTCTAAATCAAGGTAAAATTCGTCCTCGTGTTCCAGTTATCAAAGCCATTGCCTCTGCGTTTACGATAGGATCGGGAGGAAGTGCTGGGGCAGAAGGACCTATTGGGCAAATTGGTGCCGGCGTCGGATCAAGCCTTGGTCAGTTATTGAAGCTCAGTGAGCCCGAATTACGGGTATTAACCGTATGTGGGATTTCTGCAGGTATAGCAGCAATCTTTAATACCCCCATTGGTGGCGCCCTCTTTGGATTGGAAGTGGTGCTAATTGGCATCGAAGCCATTGCAGTTATTCCAGTGCTGTTATCGACAGTCGTTGGCACCTCGGTGGCGTCATGGTTTTTTGGCCTGGATCCCTGGTTCACGGTTCCCCAATATTTTGTGCCCTATAGTTGGGAATTGTCACTTTTCATTGTTCTTGGATTACTCTTAGGGCTATTTAGCATCATCTGGGTGAAAGTGCTTTATTCAACTGAATTATTATTTCAGCGGATTCGAATACCCCGAATACTCAAACCGGCATTGGGGGGCATAATTGTTGGATTGATCATTATTTGGTTTCCGCACGTAGCCAGAGTTGGCTACAACTGGATAGAATACGCAATGATGGGATTCCTTGCAGTTGGCCCTATGATCGTATTGATGGTGATGAAACTTTTCAGTACCTCAGGAGCCATTGGCTCAGGGGGATCAGGTGGCGTATTTGCTCCCTCCCTGTACATGGGCGCTATGGGAGGAGGCGTAATTGGAACCCTCTTTTTCCTTCTGAACCCAGGAATGGTGACCGCACCCATGGCATTTGCAGTTGTTGGGATGGCTGCCTTATTTGCCGGTGCAGCACGTGCCCCCCTGACGTGCATCATCATGATTGCAGAAATGACGCGAGACTACTTTCTCCTAGTTCCTTTGATGGCCGCTTGTGCAACAAGCTACTTCATCAATCTCTTGTTCTCGCGCAATTCTATCTACACCGAAAAATTAGCCGCCAAAGGTATCCGTCTGAAACATCAGTTAATCGCTGACATCATTGATACCATCACCGTTGACCAAATCATGCGCACCCGCGATATCGTCGTCGCCCGACCCCAAATGTATGCCTTCCAAGTCACCGAACTCGCCGACCAAACCCACCACAGCACCCTCCCCGTCGTCGAAGGCGAACGATTGATTGGACTTGTCACCTTCCGCCGAGCCTACAAATGCCTTCGCGACGATTTGCCACCCGAAGACACCACCGTAACCAAATTACTCATACCTGCACCCACCGTCTATCCTGACGACTCAGCTCACACAGCGCTTGACAAGATGATCGAATCCGGAGAAAGCATAGTCTGCGTCGTCGATCGTAAGGACCCTACCCGATTTCTTGGAATAATATCTCACGGTGACATTCTCCAAGCCCACAACATCGAATGGATTCAACGCCAAACCCTCGGACCAGAACATTCCCCAGTCTACCCCGTATCCGAAGAATAACGCAATGTTGCTTCCACATCTTGATACACTTGAATCCATCTATTGCTTTGCACTGACACGCTAGTCTATCGCTCACTACCTCAGAAAGGTCTTATGTAAAAACCCTATGAAATTATCTAACAAATTTTTATCTTCACGGTGTTGGCCAGCTTTGAATAACCTGAAGAAACGGAACGAGAGGAAATATGAGATATGACGCAGCCCACCAAATGAAATAGGAAAGAATGCAGAGAATGACTGCTGCAATCCCGATCCGTCCAGGAGACAAATCCAACAACACCATTGCACCAATGAAAAAGACAAAGAAAAACACCACGACCGGGCTGAATAGTGCCATTAACGGCGCAAGCCACAAATTAAATTGCATGAACCAAGAAAAAAGAAAAACCAAGTTAACCAAAGTAGTTACTTCATACGCAATCGATGCCAACAGAACCGTGCCAAAAGTTCGTATTAGGGGAGAGCGTTTTCTTCCCAACCCCCACACCAAGAGAAACGCAATTGGAAAAGAAAGAAGCGACGTGAACAAGATTCGCAGACTGGTTACGACAAGAGTATACATCAACTGCCCCATCTCAACACTTCCAAAGCAATTAACAACTGAAAATAGGGCAGCATATCCTAAATTCATTACCATTTCTCTTAACACAAGGAAAAAGTGGTGCTCGTATACTCTGAGGACTACATCTCTTTGGCAGCTATTTCACTCACTTTGAACCCGTTTATCTGTAAATAGTTCCTAACTCGATTGATATTCCTGCTATGAACGAACCCGTATTTGAAAGTCAACATCGAAATAACATCAACGACAACACCCTGTTTGACACGTTCTAGCATAATCATCAGAGAACGTTCTGTCCAGAAAGTAGTTTTTCGAACAGCAATGCTAGCCCATTCCCGCTTGGTGTCACAATCCCATCTTCGACTGTAAATAACCCCTTCCATTACAGACAAAGCGTTGAACACTTCTTCGAAAAAAGCATCCACTTCAAAAC
The DNA here is from genome assembly GCA_016550425.1 of archaeon. The sequence continues at coordinate 247 of JABXGS010000210.1, read as the reverse complement.
GCTTCATATGTTTAACTGTCAACGAACATCACTTCTCCCATCAACGAGAAGGAAAAACACTATCAAAAAGATTTGCTGAAAAAGAAAATGGTGGTCGTATACCCAGAATTAATCTCGCGCCAGAACCAGCGCATATGGCTCCTTTCGCAACCGACACACTTAGGCGGTACGTGGCGGCCTGCTCAACATCTCGCCGAAGCTTGATGCGTACACAGCCGCTCGTTCAAACCGGTCTTTTACCGGAGCC
>JABXGS010000209.1 GCA_016550425.1 archaeon | reverse complement strand
GATGGCGAACGGGTGGAAATCGCGAATTGGACTGCAGAACCTAGCTGTATCTTCATGGGTCGGGGCAAACATCCTCTTCGGGGTAGATGGAAACCAGGTCCTCAAGAAAAAGATATTACATTAAATTTGAGTTCCGATGTGCCAATGCCTCCAGGTCAGTGGGCAGGACGTGTCTGGCAACCCGATAGTCTATGGGTAGCACGGTGGGAAGATCGACTTTCTGGCAAAATGAAGTATGTCTGGGTCTCCGACACAGCATCTATTAAACAGGATCGCGAAGCTCAAAAATTCGAAATCGCCCAACAAATGGCTAAGCACATTAGCTCAGTTCGACGCGCCATAAATGCTGACATGAAAGCTAAACAACCTCGGCGTCGACAGATTGCCACAGCCTGCTATCTAATTGATGTATTGAGTCTAAGGGTGGGCGATGAAAAGGATCCAGATGAAGCTGACACAGTTGGCGCCACAACCCTTCGACCTGAACATGTCACCATCAAAGAGAATGGAGAGGTTGAATTCAGATTTTTAGGCAAGGATTCGGTGCCTTGGCATAAAACTGTGAAATTACCACCCGATGTAGTTGACGAATTACAACATCTCATCGACAATGCTCAGACTCCCCGACGGAGCAACCAAGGGGGTCGAAGCCACCCAAGCTGGGATCGCCCACAAATATTTCCAAACGTTCGTAGTCGTAATGTTAACGCTTATCTCAATGAAATCATGCCTGGGCTAACCGCGAAAGTTTTCCGAACATATCATGCCAGCAGCACCGTCCGTAGATATCTAAGTCGCGCTAAGGTTGGCGCTACAGATCCAAATTGGGTGAAGAAAAACCATGCTAAACAGGCCAACCTTCAAGCGGCAATAGTCTGCAATCATACTAAACAAGCTCCCAAAGGTTGGTCAAAACGCATGCAGCGCTTCCGAGAACGTCAACAACGGGCCAATGAACGAATTGCCAAAGCCAAAGATAATCTTGAGAAACGACAAAATCGGCTACAGGAATTGGTTAGTAAACAGAAAGCTAAGCTAAATGAGATACAGAAACAGGGCAAAGCGATTCCACGTGGAAAAAACCGTCCCTACGCATCCTCAATTGCTTCTGCACGAAAGAGCGTTGAGACCGCTAAACAGCGACTGAGCCGTGCACGCGATGCCAAAGATAAACTCAATGCCCAAATCGATATCGCTAAAAAAACCCGAACGTGGAATCTTGGTACTAGCCTCAAATCCTATATTGATCCTCGAATCTATCGAGATTGGGGACATCAAATCGATTATAATTGGAAAGACTTCTATCCAAAAACTCTACAACGCAAATTCGCCTGGATTGATGATGAGCAATGAGGTTCAAGGGAATTAAGATCACTTTTTCTTAGTAAGCCTCAGTATGGTCTCATGAAACTTTTTTGCAGAACGTGCTGGATTCTTTGATTTAGAAATTCCACCACCAACAATTATGATATCCACAGGGTAATTGAAAATATGGGCTAAATCTGTTACACGAATTCCTCCTGCCAAAGCGAGGCGAGGGTGTACACGTAAACGCGATACTGAATCCAATTCTAATAGTGGACCACGACGTGCTGCTCGTCGGTCCAATCCACTATGCACACAGGCATAGTGAATTTCTGTACCCTTATATGCAAGTCCAATGATGTCAGCTAGTCGGCTTATTGGAATTCTTGATACGATTAGATCTGCCATAATTTCAACTTTAAATTCATGAGCTGCTTTTAACGCGCCAATTAATGTTTCATTATATGCATCAGCTAAAACGGTCACAATATCGGCGGACGCCTGTGCTGCCATTTTCACTTCTAAATATCCCGCATCGGCGGTCTTCAAATCTGCACATACTAGCTTCTTAGGATGTGCTTTTTTGAGGGCTTTAACCGCCTTCATACCCTCAGCTTTAATCAGTGGGGTTCCTGCCTCCATAATATCAACGTAGGGTGCGACTTGTTCTGCGATTTCGAGTGCTTTATCGAGCTTCTCAAAATCCAACGCAACTTGCAATCGTGGCAATCTCCAACACCATACTCACCCCCACACAGCCGCCTAAAAAACCACCTCTATACCTCTAAAAAATAGAAGTTGGAAGGGACACGAAAGGATAAAAGGTGTAAACTTCTAAACGGTTTCATATGAGAGCTTATACCTGCATTGCCATTCTCTTTGCCATCATTGCCATTATAGCAGGCTTCTTTGGCTTCATGTTTATGATAGCAACAGTGGGTAACATTGCTGCAAACCAAATGACGGCTATCATGCTATTTGGCGCGACAGGAGTATCCATCATTATTGCCATTATCTTGGGTTATCTCGGACAGCGTGAACCACAACGTGTCGTCGTTGAAGCCCATGTCGATCTCCCCCGTGACTTCGATGTCTCTCAAGTCACCTGCCCTAAATGCGGAGGAACTCCCAGCCGCGATGATATTGCCTATGATCGCGGGACCGGTGCCATTACTCTTACCTGTCCATTCTGTAATACAGTATCCCAACTCGTCGAAGATGTTAAATGGTGAGCCACTGCCGGAAAGCAAAAAAGCCTGTCCTTATCTAGCTTCATCAAGACCTCTCATTTCCCTTCATCGAGGACCCTAAATGAGCTGAATATATCAATGGCACCCAACACGTCAAACTCACCTTCTAATGCCCTTTCTGATGATGAGATTATTAAACAGCTTATGCAAGTGCTTGGTGACCTCAAAAAGGAGGGAAAACTCATTACCCTTCGCATTTGTCCCCAATGCAAATCCCCGACCCTCCGGAGCCGAGAAACGTGGTATGACATCGGAGGCGCCATGGGCATCACCCCACCCAAATATCGCTGCCTTAAATGTGGTTATTGGGGACGTGTCATCATCGAAGCGACTAATGAAGACATCACTGAAGAGGTCATCGATGACCTTCTCGGCGCAGATATTGAAAACGCCCAAAAGCTCTTGAATGATATTACTAGAACAATCTTGGAGAAAAACAATCAAGAATAGGACGTGCTAAAACGGTGACGCGTATAAAATTACTTCCCTTGGGGCTAGCATTGTGCCTCCTCTTTGCCTTCACGGTTCCCCTGTTTCTCATGTCTGTATCTCAGAGTACGGAGGCTTCTAAACATACGCCTACTTTGAACCGTACGAGCCCATTAAACTATGATTTTGAAGTCCTCAACGAAACCGTTCACGTATACCCTCAAATGGATGCCTCCGTCTTCATCAACTATTCTATCACCTTTCGCAATTATGGCACAGAATTTGATTACATCGATATCGGGTTCCCCAACGAACATTACAATTTAGCCAGCGTCACAGCCTATTGGTCCCTCGAAGGGGCCCCCTATGTGGAGCTGACAAATATTGCTCCCTCATCAGTCATTCCGATTGGCGTCGAAATTGAAGTTCCTGGAGCACTTCAGCCAGGTTATGGCGAAGAAGGCACCCTCATTGTTTGGGGCAATCAACCGGTTATGGTCTACCTTGACACAGCCCATGCGGGTTATGTGGGCTACGAATTCATCCCCACCTACTTTGATCCCGGTTACTGTCGCAGCACTGAATGGCTGGGTATGTATCTGCACTTTCCAAACACCTTCTTTAACGGGAGCCTCGCGTTCTACCATCACGACGCTCCCACCGACTACTACTATGGAGTCGAAAGCCTCGTTTATGTTTGGACTTACGGATCCCACACCCCCCAACCCTTTCTCCAAGGCATCAGCTTTCCTTACGATGAATCCTACATCACCACCTACTACACTACCAATGGTGGAGGCGGCATCAACATCGGAGAAATCTTAGAAGAATACGGTGAACTCATCATCATCGCTGTCGTCTTAATCTTCTTCTTTGGTGCCTGTTGTTGGGGTGTGGTCCGAACCTCACGCGGCACCGGTCTCCGTCTCGGCAAACAGGGCTACCTCCCTCCCGCCGTGAAAGTCGAAGCCCTGGGCATTCGCCGCGGCCTCACCGTCGTCGAAGCCGCCGTCCTCAACGAAGTGCCCCTCAACCGCGTCTTCACCATGATCACCTTCGGCCTCCTCAAAAAAGGCCTCATCACCATCCAACGCCCCAGCAACCCCGGCAAACCCACCTTCCACAAAAACGACGCCGCCATCGCCAAAGCCGCCAGCAAACGTGGTCGCCTCCACTACTACGAACGCCTTTACCTCAAAGCCATCACCCCTCACCACAACCTAGGCAAACCCCAGGTCAAAACCATGCTCAACACCCTCATCAAAACCACCGCCCGCAAACTCGAAGGCTATTCCCGCACCGACACCCGCGTCTACTACACCCGCATGATCGACCAAGCCTGGAAACAAATCGATGCCGCCCAAACCCCCAAAGCCCAAGCCAACGCCCTCGACGACTACGCCGAATGGCTCCTCCTCACCCCCGATTACGAAAAACGCATCAAACACTACGACCACTACTACGTTCCCGGATGGTACTGGTGGTGG
>JABXGS010000208.1 GCA_016550425.1 archaeon | reverse complement strand
CTTGTCGCCTTAATTTGGTTGATAGGAATTCCATTTGTTCTTGTGTTTGTGGGATTGTATCAGAGACACGCAGAAGCCAAGTTGGTGTTTGATTTTATACCTAAAGCAGTGGTCGTTTTAGTCCTCGTCGCCTTGCTGGCGTTTGGAGTGCTATGGGTGGGTTCAACGTTCATCACGATTTGGGGTTCGGTGGGTTTTGCTTCGTTGCTGTTCCAGATCGGGCTCATTTTGACTCTTATTCCGTTAGCAATCGTGTATCTATGGATGCTTACTCGGAGCCGCGTGCTAGAACCTGGTGATAATTTGGCATTATTGCGGATGAGTCAAGTTTTGGAACCGGTGTCCCGACCGGTTTCTTGGTTGGTTGAACGAGTGATGGGGCTACGCGATGAACCAAAGACGCCGCCAGACTGATGGGCTAGACGAGAATTGTGTTATAGACGGCTTCAAGTTTTCGTGTGGTGGGTTCGCGGGTGAAGTGGTCCAGGACGCGTTTCCGTCCGGCACGACCCAAGCGTTGTCGGAGCTCAGGATTTTCGATGAGGCGTTGCAATGCCGTTTTAAGCGCGTTGATATCTTTGGGTGGCACTAGGAGACCAGTTTTTTCATTTCGGACGACATAGGGAACGCCACCCACCGTGGTGGCCACGACCGGTTTTTCTTGTGCCATTGCTTCGAGTTGGACGATGCCGAAGGCTTCGGATCGTGAGCGTGAGGGTAATATGAAGATGTCACAGGCAGTGTAGGCATCACGTAATCTTCGACGGGGTAAGATGCCGAGAAAGTGAACAGCGGTGGAGATTTTGAGGTGTTTGCTCATTTCATGGAGGTAGGGTTTCATGGGTCCTGATCCGACGAGGGCTAGGTGGACGGAAGGATTGTGGGTATGGATTTGCTGAAAGGCTTGGAGCAAGGTGCGCAGACCTTTGTAGAGGACGAATCGACCAACAAAGAGAAGGAGGGTAGTAGTGGAGGTAAAGCCAAAACTTTCCTTCGCTTGATTTCTGGTAAGTGCGGCGTTTAGAAAATAGGGGTTGATTGTGGGGGGGATGACTGTGGTTTTGTGGAGGTAGTCTTGAAGGAATAGGGAAGTGTTTTGGTACATGGGAGAGGTGACGATGAGCTGTTTTGCGATGTCAGCGGCGCGCTTTCGTGCTCGTCGATAAATGTGATCTAGCCAGGTCCGGAAAAAGGGGCTATGACCTGCGAGGTCACTTATGAGGGCATCAGCGTGGTAGGTGATGACTAATGGAGTATTGGTGAGTTGACTGGTAACCGCGGTGAGGTCGACGGTGATAGGCGAGTTGATATGGGCGTGGAGAATATCACATTGGTCGCGGGTAAGGACTCTGAGGAGTCCAGGGAGAACTGGATAATTGAAAGGGCGGGCAATTGCGCGGAGGCGATGAATTTGGATGCCTTGGTAATTTTCATGCGTGGGTGTTTGAGGAACCTGAGCTGTGAAAACTTTCACTTCATGACCCGCGTCGACTAGGCCTTTGGCGAGATTGAAGGCGTAGGTTTCGATGCCACCGACGACGGGGTAAAAGTCATGGACAACCTGTGTGATATGCAACCGACGCGTCATGACGGTTCACCCTTGAAAGGTTAGGGTCCGGTGACGTTCATGGGAAGATGAACCCATAACCCCCGTCCCAAGGAATCGCGTAACCATACGATTTCATCGGCATTGGGATCATAGTGCCAGAGTTCGAAGGTCAGTCGATAATTCACACCGGGTGTAGTCATGTTGAAAGTGACGGGAAACCGCCAAGTACCCCCATTGGCCACAAGTCTTTCATATTGTTGGAGTACTGGGGCGGAAGAGGGATTCGTGGTGGTAGCCATGGTTGTTTCATCGGCGAGTTTCACGCGGACGTAAAAGTATTGGACGACTCCCATGAAGTTGGATACTTCGATGTTGAGGGTGACGTTGGTGTTTACGGTAACGTTGGTGTGATATGGACCCGCTTGCATGGATTCATTGAGCATGGCAATGGAAGGAGTATATTCAGGAGGTGGGAGAAACCACACGGAGACAAGTAGGGTTCCTGTGGCTAAAACGATGCCAAACATGATGATGGTGAGGATGGTTTGGGTGTATCGTCTCATGAGTTCTCATCCTCCTCTTCATCGTCTGGAAGTCGGACTTCCATTTGCAGGAATGCACGACGTTTTTCTTTACGATATTTCTGCCAACTGGTGATGGCAAAGTAACCTATAGGAAATGAAAGCAAAACTACAGCAAACACAAGCACGAGTTGGGCTTGTGTCTGTGATAGAGTTGTGATGCCACGAAACTGGGCTTCATCGCCAACGGCCTGAGCCGTGGATTCAGCGGCTTCAGCCAAGGTGATTGCGGTCGAATAATCTGTCTGATTGTATGCTATGCGTGCCTGATTGAGTTCGATGATAGCAGCGTTGAGAGTGCCAATAAGGTCCGTAATGGAAGATCCCGCACTGTCTGCAAACGCTAAGGTAGCGTATGCGGTGTTGATAGCCGTTTGTGCAGCGTCAATCGCCTGCTGGGCTTGATTTTGAGGTGGTTGGCTTAGAGTAGTCAACGTTGTGAAATCATTAGTCGGAGTGGAGTAGCTTATAATATACAAACTCAGTATGAGAAAGAGACCAGCTAATAACAGAATAGTGTGTTGGCGTTGCATAGGCGTCGGAACAATAGGGGACTCAAAGGTTAAAAGAATCTTTGCTTAATGGTCGGAGAGGACTGACTTGTTATGCTGCTTCGCGAGAAGGACACGTATGTTCCTGAAACCGTCAGAGAATTGATTCTTGAAGCGCTGCGAAGCCGTCGTTTCTCTTCTGTGCAAGAGGTAGTGAGGGAGTTACAGAAGCAAGGTGTTCCTGAAGACGTGACGATGCGAATGATAAAGGATCTTGCTCAAGAAGGACGAGTTCTCCTTAACCTTCCGGGTGCTGCCGAGGAAACGGTGATGACGCCCGTTTCTAGTCTTTGGGCATATTTGCGAAGCATGCTGGCATTGGATTTGTGGCTAACCTTACTTTTGTTAGCCTTGGGCTTGGCAACCACCTTGCTGATTCCCGTGGATATGTATCCTCTCGTCGTGGTTCGCTGGGTATTTGGTGGGTTACTGCTGGTCTTTGTTCCAGGCTTTGCTTTTATTCGGGCACTTTTCCCCTTTGAACGATTTATTGATCGATGGGAACGACTTGCACTTTCTTGTGGTCTAAGTATAGCCCTTGCTGTGTTAGTCGCGTTTGGGTTGAACTTTACTCCATGGGGCATTACGCTCGTGCCAACAGCAACAGTGCTAGCCGGAATTACAGTGGGTAGTATCCTGATTGCTACGGCACGAAGAGCTCGAGTGCTTATTGTCTCCTAGCCCGAAGCGGAATTAGAGGGGGATCAGGTGTTTTACAAAACAGTATGGGGGTTTTTCGCCTTTTTCTACATGGTATCCGGGGCAGACGAGGGCACCGGATTCAATGATGGCGCCAGTATCAAGGATTGCGCCATCCCCCACAATGGTATGGGCTTCTAAATGGAGGTTGTTACCAATTTGGGCACCTTGCCCCACGATTGATGAGTCGATGATCGTGCCTTCACCGATAACGGCGTCATTGAATATGATGGAGTTGGAAATCTGACTAT
>JABXGS010000207.1 GCA_016550425.1 archaeon | reverse complement strand
GCCCGATTCGAATAAATGAAATGCCTCTTCCGCGGGAAATGGTGTAAGCAAATAGTCCACCTATAATTATGGTCAATAGGTGAATTAGGGCAACTATTTGTGGTGCCACGAAATAGAAGGGAGATGCAAAAAGGAGAAACAAAACCAGAAAGACGCCTGACCCTATAATTTGGCTACCAATAAGCCAATAGACTAACTGAGGAATGTATGCAGGTGTTATAGAAACCACATGTGTTGATTTATCAGAATCAAGTAGTTTGAGATTGAATTCACAACGTGGACAATGACTAATTGGACCGTTTGAAGCCTCTGGAAGCCGTTCTCCACATAAAGGACAAGCAATGATTTGGAGTTTTTTCATAAGTTTTGTGGGTTTTATAGAATTCCCCATGACCTCACTTCATACAATGGCTTCAGGATAAGGCTTTCCGTTATGAAATCTACCAGATGTTACCTATTCGTCTATAAACCCGACAGCTTAAAGGGTTCAAGGATTCAAACATGGCAAGGTGAAGAATCAAAATGGTGGTCGTTGATCGTAAGACCCTTTTGAACTTGATAGAAAAACATCAACTAGTAGCCAACATGCAGGACCAGGACGTTCAGGTTTCACCAAATGGTGTGGAATTAACCCTTCACAAGGTCTTCACCTTTAAAGAAGCGGGGCTTGTAGATTTCTCGAATAAGCAACGGCTGATCCCAGCGTATGAGGAGTTGCCTTTAAACCAAAATCAGTATGAGTTGAAACCAGACACATATTTAGTTCTGTATAATGAAACAGTACGCATTCCGCATAATATGATAGCTATTGGACGGCCTCGCTCCTCGTTATTACGCTCCGGGGTCACGATCGAATCAGCGGTATGGGACGCGGGATATGAAGGTCGATCTCGCGGACTTCTCACAGTCTACAACCCCCATGGATTCATCATAAAACCAAATGCCCGATTACTTCACCTCGTTTTCTTCATGTTGCTCCAGGAAACTCAACCGTATGCTGGTCTGTATCAAGGAGAAGGATAGACTATGTTAGAGAACGTGAACGTACTCGTTACAGGTCTTCCCGGTTGTGGTAAAAGCACACTTGTTAACCGCCTTTTAGCAACAGCCCAACAACAAGGTTTCAAGGTGGGCGGAATTCGTACTCCAGAATTCCGCGATTTTACAAAGAAGCGTGTTGGTTTTTTCATTCAGGATATTGCTTCTGGTGAGCAGCTAATTATGGCTTCTGTCAAAATTGAAAGCCCGGTTTCAGTTGGACGATATAGAGTGAACCTAGAAGCGATTCAGCAAATCGGAGTAGCTGCCATTAACGCCGCGATAGAAAAAGCGGATTTGATTGTAATAGATGAAATTGGTAAAATGGAACTTGCAGTCTCTGATTTTCTTCCAACAGTTTTGAAAGCGTTGAACTCAACAAAACCAGTTCTGGGGACAATTGGTCTGCGACTCAAAATACCCGCGATTTCAAAACTGAAAACCCGTTCAGATGTAACCCTACTAACTTTGAAGCCCGAAAATCGCACTCAAATCTATCAAGAGATCCAGAACCGTTTTGGATTATAAAAAGTGGAATGACCAAAGCTAGCGAGCTTTGGTCGGATGATAGACAACATAGAATGAGGTTAATAGCAGTGTGATACTTGCTCCCAATGCCGTTATGGCATTGAAAAGCAAGTTAAAGAATATCGTTGCTTCTTCTGGTGTTACTGGGACAGTTCCTAGATATATCTGAAGGTAAATGGCAGTATTTGGTAGAGTTAGTAGTAATAGCAAGAAACTTAGTAAAAGTGGAAAACGGCGCATTCGAAAGTGGGGTTGGCGTCTCTGGGTTTCAACATAGATGATGAGGATACTACAAACAAGTACGAAACCAAGGGCTGAGAGAAGTAGTGGCATCAGGATAAAGATGCTTACATCTCGAAAGAAGGGAAAGAGAACCCAGGACATTTGATAGCCACCAATTGCAAGACCAAAGATTGCTGTAAACTTGAGAATAACTGGCCCAATAGTGTCAGAGTTTAATCCATGGTCACCAGGAACAACTTCCCGACGGATGAGAAGTGATTCGATAACCAGGATAATCCCCATTACTATGAAAAAGATGGCACGAGACCAAATGGGTCCAATCAGGGTACCAATTATGCCACTTGGACTACCTGTGAAAGGGGGAATAAAAAAGAATACAACACCAAAAATAATTGAAAGGAAACCGACACCAAAGAGGAATGCCCATCCGACATAGTCATTTCCGGGTTTGAACACATCATCAAAAATGAGCGCACCAGTGCCGATCACGATTGCCGTGAAAATGGCATAAATCATGAATTCAGGATAAGGAAGCCAATTCGTGAAGTACCGATAGAGCCGATATGCGGCATAAATAAAGAAGATTAGCGCGGTTAATTGTATTAGCCGAGACATGAGATTAGTATGCTTTGCCAAGGTTATGCACCACGATGGAGAGAGATTTTATCAGGGAATCTCTAGGTAAAGCGTCGAGGTTGAGAACAAACCCTTCAATTACTTTAGATATCTCATATTATAATCTTAGTGGCGACGGAGTCATTGACCCATTTTTGGCAGCCAATCCGCAAGAATCTGAAATTCAAAGGCCACACAAGGTGCTTCAATTCCATAATTGTGTAAGACAGCAGGATGAATTTCACCAAGTAACCCAAGGCGTTGCCTGCTAATGGTAATATTAGCAACTCGCCCTTTGATGAATGAAGGATGTGAAGCTTTTGTAACCTTCCCTTTTAGACCAAGGTTGGCTAGTAATGTGAGCAATTCTGCTTTGAGGGCTGTGATATCTACGCGTGAATTAACAATTGCCGCTGCGAGATTATGAACCGTGTCTGTGCACGTTTCAGCTTGTGGATTCACTTTCACAACTGAACCTAATTCGAACACGCGATGAGGTAGTTCTTGAGCTGTATTTTCTCCCAAGAAAGCTAAGAGTCCAGGTAGCAACTTGTTACGGGCAAGATGATATTCCATTGATTTGGGATTTGCAATTTCTACAACAGCTTTTTTCGACAGATTCATCTTCTCAAAGAACACACGGCTGTTGGTTAGAACATAGTTGGTAATTTCTTGATACCCAAGACCTACCATAAGATCACGGATGGTACGTAACATGGTGGTCATGGGAAGTTCTTGTCCAACAGTCATCGTTTGAGGAAGTTCGGGTTCAATTCGATTATATCCGTATCCAATCGCTACATCTTCGATGATATCAACGTCGTGGAGGATGTCGACTCGGTAGGCAGGAATGCCAACATGAATAGTTGTTTGATCATGTTTGGCATCCATTCGCATTCTTTTAAGAGCGCGAATGATTGCTGGACCACCGAAGTCATAACCAATTGTTCTATTAATGCGGTCTATCGAAACCTCACGTGGTGTTAATGCAAGATTAGGCAATGATTCACGGTGAGTCGGATAAACAACCTCAACCTCCTCCAATGTCCCTCCTCTCTCCGCTAAGGCGGTAATAACGATATTTAGAGATTGAAGTGCAGTTTGCTTGTGCGTTCCCGTAACTTCGACAAACACATCTTTTGTCGTTATCAACAACCGACCCAAATCATTACTGTTAATGACAGGGGGTAAACTGAGAACCTTCCCTTCAGCATCGACTAAGAGAGGATAACGGGGATGATCTTTGATAATACCTCCGAATTCCTGACCTTTGGGATGATTGCGTAATATCTGTTTTGCAGTGAGTTCCTTATGAAATTCTAGGGGTACAAAATGGATGGCATCAGGGAGTTCGGTTCGATAATAAATTGGAGGTGTTATGAGGTCCAGAACATAAAGTCCAATGCTGGTTCGTTTCCGATTTCGGCCGAAAGTGCTAGTAAGACGTTCTTGGAGTTGCATAAATTCAGCGATTAGGTCATCATCAAGGGTAAGTCCACGGATAATCCCACAGGCAAGAAAAGGTCGTATCTTTTCCACCGATTTATCAACAATAGCCTGCCATTTGGATTTTTTAATGGGGAATTTTGGTGCTCCGGTTTCGATTTCTAAGAATCCTTTTAGCGCACGAGCAATGCCCTCGGTAGAGAGCATATCTACTCGATCGGGATTGACCTCAATGGTAGCAACACCATCGTCTATGCGATCTATTTCACATTTGATTAAGAACAAGTTTTCTTCTAGTTCTTCAAGGGAGAGGTCTTTTCCGATTAAGTTTTGAAGATCTGTAATGCGTACTTCGACATTCATGGTGTTCACCTCATTAAAATCTTAAAGAAGCCCTCCGAAGCCAACCGAGGTCCCGAGTTACTAATTCCCGAATATCATTAATTCTGAGGGCAGCCATGGCTAGGCGGTCTATACCAATGCCCCAGGCTAGAACTGGAAAGTCGACACCGAGTGGAAGTGTGACTTCCGGGCGGAAAATTCCTCCTGGTAAAGCCTCCTTCCAACCTAGTCCAGGAATATGAATGAATCCTTCAATGGAGGGTTCCGTGAAGGGGAAGAATCCGGGTTTGAACTTTAATTTTTTAATACCAACTCCCTCTGCGATTGCACGAAGATAGCCCATGAGGTCACGGAGTGTAAGTCCTTCACCACCAATAATGCCTTCACACTGATGGAACTCTGCAGAGTGGGTAGCATCAAATTTCTCAGGACGGAAGTTCCGATCAATACTAAACATGCGTAAAGGTGCTTTCTGGTGCTCAACGAGATAGCGTACAGAGACAGCAGTTGTTTGACTACGCATCACTAATTGGCGGGCTACATTGAAATTGTACTTATATTGCCAACCGGTGGACCCCGTTGTCCAACCATTCTCATGGGTTTTGGCTACTTGCTTGAACACTGTTGGATTTTGAACTGTACCTAGACATTTGGGTGTTTTAATATGGTACAAATCGTGGACTTCCCGAGCAACGTGATCTTGAGGCATGAAGAGTGCGTCATTATTCCAAAATTCGAGTTCAACAAGAGGTCCTTGTGCTTCTTGAAATCCTAAGCCGATAAGAATTCGTCGCACCCGATCAATGAATTCAATGTAAGGATGCTTCTTCCCTGGATAGATAGGTGAAGTTGGTGCTCCAAGATTGTAGGGTAGAAAAGGCCTGTCTTTCCAATTACCTGATTTCAAGAGCGCCGGAGTCAAATCTTGGATCATATCCGTTTCTAATGCGGCTCTTTCAAGTGCTTGACTGCCTTTAGCGGTGATGATGTAGGAAACAGTTTGGTGGGTTACAAGTTCGGCAAGTTGACGTTTATCTAAATCTTGTTGAACCGATTTCCGAGTTTTAGAGTCGAGTTCAAGTTGATGTTCATTTAGTGTTCCTATTTCTACACCTGCAGTCAGTGCTAGCTGTAATGGATGATTGGTTGCTGATTTTAGCGCCGTGGGTGTGAGTTGTAACCAAGTTTCTCCTTCACGTTTTGATACCGTTACCCAATTATTCCGACGAGCCCATCCGAGAGCAAGTTGTTGTTCAGTTGCGTTCAGTAATTTGTCTTTCGCGACTGTTTTTACGGAAGCTTCCCCACCAAGTTTCGAGAGGATTGTGACGAGGCGAACTTCAGGAAGTCCAATTTTGGCAAAGTGCTCTCCTTCAGCTGTAAGCTGGTAAAATCGGGTCGTTTGGGTTGCACATTCTTTAATGAATTTTTGTGAATGAAGGCTCAGTAAGAGGCTTCTTACCGTGGTTTCGTTGAGAGAAAGAGTTTTTGCGATAGATTTGGCATCGGAAGGTTGATTTGTAGTTTTGAGATAAGCTAGGATTTGTTGAGCTTTTTTGGAGAGTCTATACTTCATCTGTCCTCCATCCTGTATTGTACGTAGAGAACCTGTGGGGCTGCAGAGTGTATAAAACTAGGGGAAGAGAAAAAACAATGGTAGATTATAATTGGTGAAATTCCAAGGCATCAGCCCATCCGTTTCTCGCTGAAGCATCCAGTATTTGCTTCTCTATTTAAAGCATCCGTTTACTCACTGGAAAAGAGTGGTAATAAATCATTACAGCGTGTAAATTCATGGGGGAAGTTCTTTCAAAATTTTACCATAGGGAATTTCATACCGGTTGGCTCGTGAGCGATAGAAAACCACGGGATATGGAGCGTTAGTAAACGCTTTCCGATGCTTGGTGTCAACGAGAAGGATCATGTGTTGAAGCCCTTTTTGTTTTAAAAGCTCTAATTGTGAACATTTCTTTTGGGTGTACTCATCGCGCCAATAGCCAATGATTTCGACTAATACCCGTTCTTCACCCCGCACAAGGGCAAAATCTGGAATAATCAGTGTGGATCCAAAAATGAATGCTTCAGGTTCACGAATGATATCCCAGCCTCGAAACTTATTGTTGTGCCAACTCCAATAGAATTGCTCTTCAACCTTTGAATCAAGGAATGCCTCAGATATCCGTGTTGCACGTGGGGGGTAAAGAACGGGAATCGAGTCAGAATCCAGCTCCACCGCATATTTTCGATCTCTAAGGATTACATCAATCGAGAGTGATTCTAAATATACACCGAGACTAATGGAGTCTTGTAATAAGCCAGTTATCACTTGAGCGATATTCCATCCGAATGATGAAGCGCGTCCGAAAAATACACGCGGACCGACTATTGTTGCACGAAGTCCCGATGAGACTGATTCAAGGTCAACCAAAACGCCATAGCGTTTGGTATATTTTAAGAGAGCCCGTGCAGTAGCACCTAGGCTTTTACCACTAATGGAAAGAGTCACAGTGTCGCTGTTGTAGAGAAGCGTTTCCAGTATTTCATAATTATACCCACCAATGGCATTTTCTGCAGAGGGGAGGGAATTATTTCTTTGGAGACGTGTTTCTTCGTCGCGATGAGCTGTAAGTAGAGAAGCAATTACATCAGAAGGCAAATTGAGGGTTTGAGCTACTTCAGTGAATATCTTAGGGCGCTTTTCTCGTGTAAAGAATCCACCATATTTGGTTTGGATAAATTGCCAATACCAAAGGCGGAATGCCTCCAACGAATCGATGCCATGACGGCGAATCTCACCTAGCTGCGAGTCCTCTAATAATCCAGTCAATTCTTGCTGTGAAAATGAATAGAATCGATTGAACAGAGTCGCAAATAAAGCGCGTACCACTCGATTATCTGGCGCCCAAGTCAAAGGAGTATCCAAGTCAAGATTCCCTCTTCTTTTCCCCAGATTGCTTTCGAGGTATTCGATTAAGCGTTGGGGGAGTGCTTGGTCTTTGGGAAAGATGAGAAAATAAGGAAGCAGAGAGGAACCTCTTATCTGATATTTAAGATATTGTAGTCGCAAGACCATGCGTTGTACCTCTTTCAGAAATTTAGTGGATACTATCATCTATGAGTGTGCCTAGTTCAAGAAGGCGTAAACCTTGACCTCCACGGACATAGATACGGCTGCTTCCTGTTGGGTCGGAATGGATGAGTGCAAAGATGCGGTATCGTTCCTTGAGACTTGGAGGTGGATCGGTGACCCGGAATTTTCCTTCCCCGAGCTTTACTTGTTCACCCCCCTTGGCTTTTTCTTCCTGAAGAACGCCTTGAATGAGTAATGCAATATTCCAAGTTAATCGGCGGCTACGACAGATGAGGATGCTTCCTTGGAGGAGCACGGTATCTACTCGATCAATGACAGTTAGCCAATCTTGTAAATCAGGGTGAAGCTTATCCGCTGCTAGACTTTTTTCAGTAAAGTGCTCCAAAGGTGCTTCGGCGGTTTCAGAAAGTTCTGCCTTTAACGCTTCCACAGAGGTTGTGTCGTGATCAAGTTCTTGCAACCATTTCAGCAAGTTAGAAGAAATCGCTTCAAATTCCTCGTTTCGTTGACGCCCTTCAGCATAATAGACGAGAATCATTCGCTGAAGAACAGGTTCCAAGACCTCTGATATTTCAAAGTACTGAATGATTAGAAGCACTTGGTTGAGGAGTTTCCAAGCCTCGTCAAACCGTCGGAGGGCAAAATAAATTGATGAAAGGTCAATAAGAAACCGAATCACCTCTTCGGGATCGGTAATAGAAGGAAATTCGGTTGAGGTAATTTCCCCACGAATTACTAAGAGTGCTAGATAGAGAGCTTGAGCTGTGGCCTGCTCATGGACAAATCCCCAGTCCTGGGTTTTACGAGCGAATATTGTAAAATACATCGTCGCGGATTCAAAATCCTCAAGCAGTAAATTAATCGTGATACGAAGGATATGCGTCATAACCATTAAGCGCTGATAAGTGGATGCATCCGGTCGAACGCTAAGTAAAATTCTATTGCATTCATCAATGGCTTGTTTTGATTTCTCTAAATCGCCCCGTTCGCCGAGATAGAGATAGCAAAGAGCCATCAGATAATTGATAAGCACTAAATCGGGGGCTATTTGGCGTATTAATCTACGATGAGCTGTAGCAGAGAGTTCCCAAGATAGGAGTACAAGGTGATTATAGAGTTCTTGGCGAGCTTCATCAATTTCTTTGAGTACTTCTCGATAATTCTGCTCTTGGATTTTATTAACATAGCTTGCATAATTACGTCGAAGCTCTTGGAGAAAATTGAGTAAGCCCAAGGCTTCTTGATCAGTCATTCCCACAAGATCTTCTTCCGCAATCCT